>JADGCM010000008.1 GCA_015228995.1 Magnetococcales bacterium | reverse complement strand
CCCCTTATAAGGGCCTTCATCAAACCACCCGCTACGCGGGTGGTACGTGATTTTCTTTGTTGGTCCACCAGGAGTTGGAAAAACTTCAATGTCGCGTCTTCTCGCTGAATCCCAAAACATAAAACAACGATTTCATGAAATACCAGTAGCGAGAGGATGGACCAGTGTAAAGGATTTGATTGGTTTTTTTAATCCTCTCGCAGGCCGCTTTCAGGCGGCTAATACCGGTTTAGCTGGTTTTTTTAAGGACTTGCATAAGGAAAAAGAAGACTCTGTTGACAGTGCGATGGCGTATGTTCTTCTGGATGAAGCTAACCTGAGTCCAATTGAGCACTATTGGGCAACGTTTATGGCCATGACCGATGGAGAAAAAACACCTTTTCGAATCGGTGAGGATGATTTCTCTGTCCCTGATTGTATGCGATTTTTAGCAACCATTAACTATGATGGGACTACTGAACCTCTAAGTCCGCGCATGATAGACCGTGCTCCTATCATTTTAATGGAGGAGTCATCCATGGAAGGAGAATGTACCGTAGAAGAGTCCATTGCTGATATTTTACCTGTCTCATGGAACACGATGGAAGAACTTTTTGGTAAGAAAGAAAGGCATCCAAGTCTAAATGAGGGTGAAAAGAAAGCTTTTGATGCAGTACGATACGTATTGAATAAATCGGATGGCCCGTTTGGACGTCCAATTCAAATTAGTCGAAGGAAAGAGATTGCTATTCAACATTTTTGCGAAAGGGGGCGCACGCTGATGAATAGCGAAAATCAGCTTACTGCCCTAGATTACGCGATTAAACAACATGTATTGCCGCAAGTACGAGGGCATGGAAAACCATTTAAAAAACGATTAGATGAACTTTCGAAGGTTCTATCAGATTATCATCTTGATAATTCATACTACATTCTTGATCGCATGATCACGTATGGTACCGAGGATTTAGATAGCTACGACTTTTTTTGTTGGTAGTTAGGCTAAATATCGATGGGATATTATGTTAAGCTGAAACGGAATAATGAGGAGTTGTCCCTTCAAGACTTGAATGAGGCCATCCTCGTTCGAGAGGATGACAATATTCAATTCTTGATTGTGTCAGACGAAGAAAAAAAATCAAAAATAACTATAGAAATTGAGGATTATGAGGTAGAAATAGAACAAGTTGCTGATAATAATTTCTATTTCAGGACAAAAGAAGGTCAGTTCTTCCGTGAGTCATTCGGGTTGTCTGTTGTTAACATACGGTGTGATTGTGATGATAAATTTAACATTCAGATTAAATTCGAGGTTTTAGCTCGTAAATTTACTGCGCAGAGAGTTGAATCTATCATTCAATATCTGAACAAACAGTCTGAGAATCTATGGCGTGTTTGTTTAGCTCGTTCTTCCCTCTCAGTGGGTACTCAAGACGTTGGCGACTCAGATCCAGAGACATTGTTGGATACTGCGGAAAAGTTGGTGGAACGTTTGGTCGAAAGTCGCCTAGAAATTCAAAATCAATTAAGGCAACGGCTAGTTCCAAGGAAGGTGCCTAGCTGGAGAGCCAGAGGACTGAATACCGATGTTGATCCTTGCGATATTGTGACCAATTTAGATTCCCTCCAATCTTTTTTTGGAGATGGTGATGTCGTTATTCGTGGTAGAACATATTCAGTATTTGGGTTAGATGTTACTGCTTTAGAACATACGAGCGATGTATATGAGAACAATGTTTTGATTGGTGGAATTTATTCTGTCCGGAGGAGGTTGACAGCGTTTCTTGATGATATACCAAAACAGTTCAAATCTTACCGATTGGCCATATATGATACAGAATATGAATCATTGCCGGATTTGCTGGCAAGAATAACGACGGTAGGTATGGAACGTCGGGCCAGAAAAATTCTTGAAACGGCCAATGCTTTAATCCGTTTTTTCGAAAATGAATTGGGGCTTGTTTATCATGGTGAATTACGTCCTCGTATTACTCCGTATGTGAGGTCTACACGCATTTATCGAAGCATCTTCGAGGAGTTACATAAGTGGTATAATCTCGGTAATCCATCTTTCACCGGTGCCGGATTTCTTATTAAGTTGCGTTCATTGTCAAAAATTTATGAGTTTTATTGTTTATTCCGTTTGCTAGAAGTGTTGCGTGAATATGGATTGATAATTCAGAAAATTAAACCAATCCAAGGACCTTATGATCAGGTACCAGAACAAGTTGAATTGACTAATGATAATATAAAGATAATATTATTTTATGAACCTAAAATAGTACCATTAAGTGAATCTACAAAACACTTAGATCTTGTTGACATATATCATACAAGTAAAGGCTTTGGAAACTACTGGATGCCCGACTTTGTCCTACGTATCGAATCTCCGTTTGATGTGGTGTACGGTGTGCTGGATGCAAAATATAGTCGCTATAGAACTGTAAAGGAAGAACGTGTTCCTGACATGTTTAGTAAATATTTTTATGATACAGCAGTTTATGACGCACATCAGAAAATTTTAGATAGTGGCCGTATTTTTGCTGTGCTTGCCTTATATCCTGGTTCAGAACAAGACGCTGATTGTTTTTTTCAGTGGAGAAAATACGGTATTAGGGCACAAGTGACTAGATTGCCGCTGCTTGGTGGAGTTAAGGTTCTACCAGAGTTCCAAACTGGTTTACGGGATGTCATAGGGAAATTTCTTGAGCTGGGGTGTCAGCGGGTGAGTTGTAGCTCTCCGTTCCTCCCCATGGCTTGAGCTGTCTTTACCCATGTTAACCTTGTTGCCCCCATGACAAGCCAAACAACCGACACTGAGCCCGGGTATGGCCATAAACGCGGCGCGCACCTGCTCCATGGACGTGGCCAGCGACATCAGGCAGTAGACCACCCGGCCTGAAATCCGTCATGGCATACAACCTCATTCAGGCATAAGTACATAGGTAGGCTGTGGCTACGGTTACCCGGAGCTGAAAGCGACAGTTGGCTGCAACGACAAAGCTTTGGTAGGGGGTGAAGGTGTGCCAATCGTCTTGATCCGGTAGCTTGACGGTCAGAGCGCCACTGATCACAGTCATCGTTTCTAGCTGACTGGTGCCAAACTCATAATCTCCCGGCACCATGACACCGACTGTGGCGGGCAGGGTTGCGGTCTGGAAGGCGATGGACTTGACTTGTCCATCAAAATATTCATTTACTTTAAGCATACCGGAATCTCCACCGTAAAGGACCACCGATTCGACCGACATTCTACACTTTTCGTTGACCTCTTTCTAGTCCGCATTCTCCACCGGACAATTGATTTGCTGTAAACATACGCTTACTTGAATTGCCTCCCAAGTTCAGGCATAATAGAATAGATACTGTTGCCGATAAAACCAGCTGCTTGTGTTTGGAGTTAATATGGAAGCCAATCATCGTACTAATCTGGATAGTACTATTCGTACCCTACGGGAGCAACTGCAGAAAATTCAGAACAGAACGTCTCCCATCAGCGAAGAAGACACTAAACGGGTTTTGATTACCCCTCTTCTCCAAGCTCTCAGGTGGAATATTCTGGACATCGATGAAGTTCGTAACGAGTTTCGTAGTCAACCACAGGACAATCCGGTGGATTATGCTTTATTTTTGAATCGTGCCCCTTGTCTATTTTTAGAGGCTAAAGCTATAAACCACTCGATTGATGAACGTAAATGGCTGTCACAGATCGTTGGCTACGCCGCCACTGCGGGGGTTGAGTGGTGCGTTCTGACCAATGGCGACGAATACCGATTTTATAATGCGCATGCTCCAGTCGATGTAGGGAATAAGTTATTCAAAAAAGTCACTATTTCTAATGCTGCTCAGCATAAAGACACTGTTGAAGTCTTGGATCTTATCTCTAAGGATCGCATGACAGATAAGCAGATCAATATCCTCTGGCAAGCCCATCATGTGGACAGTAGGGTAAAAATTGCGCTAAACGAGATTCTTCAGGGAGATGAGAGCCTGATTCGTCTGATTGCTAAGAGGGAACCGAGCTTAACCCAAGGAGACATACGCAGCTCATTGCAACGTGCCGATGTTAGGGTGACTTTTCCCATGCTCCTCTCGCAACCCCCATCTCCTCCGATTCCACAGACTGACTCAAAACAAGAAGAAAATATAAATTATTCAAATAATTATACTAAATCATCTACTAAGCGTCCAGCAGTAAAGGATTTTCTGGATGCTGGTCTGATAGTCTTACCTGCTCATATTGAGGCCGAATATAAAAAACGGGTTATGACTGCTAGCGTAAGACAGGATGGGAGCATTCTTTTTAATGGTAGTTTATACCCAACTCCCTCTGCTGCTGGTGCAGCTGCTGTTCAAAGGCAATCGTGCAATGGGTGGGCGTTCTGGAGTTACCGTGACTCAAGTGGACAGCTAAAAACATTGTCTGAATTAAGGATGTTTCTGGAAAATTTATCTGTTGATAAGTAAAATATCTACTTTGAGACATAAAAATTGACTCAAAAGTGGAGCATTAATTTATGAATACAGATTTTCTCGACGCACATTTTCGCCACTTGGAGGATGCGGGGCGGCTTTTTGGATCTTCGCGCTGGGCTAACGCCGATCATTTGTATGGGTTGGCTGCGGAATGCGGCTTGAAACGCTTGATGATGGCATTCGGTATGAGCGTCGATCCCTCCACAGGCACTCCGAGCAATAGTCAAGATCGCGTTCATGTAATGGAAAACAAAAAATCTAATAACACTTGGGATCGTTACGATGCCTATCGGATGGGCCATTATTTGGCCTCTCGCTACGCGCTCCCAGCTACCAACCCATTCACCGATTGGGATATTTCTCAACGTTACGCTCACCAATCCCATTTTGACCAGACGCGTGCTCATTCGCACCGACAAGGTGCCATTGCTGTGCATACGCTGGTAAAGAAAGCCATGCAGGAGGGCCTATTCGGATGACGACGTTCGACCAAATCCTGCCTAGCATTAGAGGTGTGCTACACGCGCAGCTTGAAAATCTAAAGAAACTAGAGCGCCTTGTCATCAATCGCGATTTGAACGGACGCGTGCGATTGGTGGTGGACGAAAAGGTATTCGATAATACTGAGGCTAGGGCAGCGCTTGATGCGATTGTCTGCGCTTTGGCTGAATGCCTCGGTTCACACAGTTTCCCGGCCGAACGCATGGTGTTGTTCGAGTCTGACGTGCTGGCTGTGATGCAGGGAGCACCGAATTTTAATCTCGAAGGCTTCAGTAACGTCACCGTGGTCGATCGTTTGGCCGCTGAAACCGACTGGGCCACTATTGCGCCGATAGCTACCGGTGCGCGACGT
This sequence comes from Magnetococcales bacterium, assembly GCA_015228995.1. Taxonomy (GTDB): domain Bacteria; phylum Pseudomonadota; class Magnetococcia; order Magnetococcales; family JADGCH01; genus JADGCH01. The sequence continues at coordinate 17,519 of JADGCM010000008.1, read as the reverse complement.
ACCGTATTCTTCTCAATCAAGGGTGGCGTTGGTCGTTCAACGGCATTGGCGGCAGGGGCCTGGTCTCTCGCACAAGTAGGCAAGCGGGTGCTGGTTTTGGACATTGACCTGGAATCGCCAGGCATTTCCTGTTCGCTGTTGCCCAACGAGCGCCGCCCTACTTATGGCATTGCTGATTGGCTCGTAGAGGACCTAGTCGATAACGGTGCATCCGTGTTTGAAGATATGATAGCCACCAGCGATTTCTCACACGATGGCGAGATATACGTGGTCCCTGCCCACGGCCGAGACCCGGGTGAATACGTGGCCAAGCTTGGACGGGTATGGATGCCCAAGATCGGGGCCGACGGCAGCCGTCAGTCTTGGTCTAAAAGGCTAAATCGTTTATTGGATGATCTAGAGAAACGTTGGCAGCCAGACGTTATCCTGATTGATTCGCGTGCCGGAATAGATGAAATAGCCTCGGCATGTATTACCGATCTAGGGGCACATACGGTGTTGTTGTTTGCCATGAACAGCGAACAGACTTGGTCGGGATATCGCATTTTATTCCGTCATTGGCGCCGGACCAGGGCAGTATCCGACATTCGTGAGAGATTGCAGCTGATTGGATCGATGATCCCGGAGGTAGGAGGGGTAGAATACTTCAATGATCTGCGTGAAAACGCGTGGAATGTCTTTGCCGAAGAGCTTTACGATGAGGTCCCGGCTGGAGAACTCATAGGCGATTATTTTAGCTTTGATGAGACTGACCAAACAGCACCTCATTATCCCTTACCAATTCGTTGGCACCGTGGTTTTGCGGCGCTCCAATCCATTCATTCTCATTTACAAATAATTGATTTTAGTGAAGTAACATCAATTTTTGGCCATCTTCCCCTGATCGAAGAAAACGTTTATGTCTGACGTTAACCGCATTCGCCGGGCAATCATAGAGTCTATCCCCACGACATCGAATTATGGAGAATTTCCAGAACAGCAACTGGTGTATGTACCTCCAGCGCACGTCAAGGCACTGCGAATGGAATCTAATCTGGTTGTTGGTTCGCGTGGTGTTGGCAAGTCTTTCTGGACAGCGGTACTGGGCTCGTCAGCCCTACGTGGTCTATTGGGGGCCTCTGTACGCGAACTGGAGCATGTCCAGGTGAGTATCGGCTTTGCAACCAATGAAAACATAGATGCTTATCCGAATATCGAGGTTTTCGCCGAGCTGTTGCAAGAAGGCTTCACTGCCTACGAGGTATGGCGAGCTGTTGTTCTGCGCTGGCTAACGTCAGTTGTTGGTGAACAAATCCAGAAGGACGATTGGAGAGTGACCGTCCTTTGGGCGAAGAGCAACCCGGAACCATTGGCGAGGCTCATGCAGCGGGCCAATCAGGCATTCCAATCGAGTGGAAAAAAGGGGTTGATCGTTTTCGATGCGTTGGATCGTTCCAGCAATGACTGGCGAGTTATGGATGGAATCGTTCGCGACCTACTTAGGGTAGTGTTGTGGTTGAAATCCTATCCGACGATTCATGCTAAGGTGTTCTTACGAGAAGACCAATTTTCACGTACTATCAGTGATTTTCAAGATGCCTCGAAACTGTTAGCTACCAAGGCCGAACTGACATGGCAACCCCATGATCTACACGGCCTGCTTTGGCAGTTGCTGTGTAACGCGCCGGACGAATATGGCGAGTTGCTGCGGGATATTTACACGCAAACAATGGGATCTATTGTCCAAAGAGAGGGTGCGTGGTTACTTGCTGAAGAGACGCGACGCGATGGTCCTAAACAACGACTCTTATTCGAAACGTTGGCTGGTCTATGGATGGGAAAAGACAGAAGGCGTGGTATCCCCTACGTTTGGTCCGTAAGTCACTTGGTCGATGGTAAAGGACGTACTTCACCGCGATCATTTTTGACAGCTATTCAGGCGGCGGCGGAAGACTCCTTAGAGGGGTATCCCAACCACCATTATGCCTTGCACTACGAGAGTATTAAGCGTGGGGTACAAAAAGCATCCGAAATTCGCATTGCCGAGATAGCCGAAGACTATCCTTGGGTGACAGAATTATTCAGGCCCTTGCGAGGCTTGACTGTACCCTGTGATTTTTCCGCTATCGAAGATCGCTGGAATCAGCATTTTTTAGGGGGAGCTGGAACCATCACCCATGACCGTCTTCCACCTCAAAATGCGGAACGTGGCTGGTCGGGTATCTACGAGGACCTCGCACGCCTGGGCCTCTTTGAAAAGATGAAAGATGGTCGCGTTAACATGCCTGATCTCTATCGCGTCGGTTTTGGCCTGGGCCGTCGAGGCGGTGTCAAGCCATGGGCGCTCACAACAGACGGATTGGCACAACAGCATAACGACCATTCACATCAACGGTGAGCGTCTGTTGTTGGCCGGTGGTTGTCACCGCGGTGATTTGGTACTGACCGGAAGGGAGCGATAGACGTCCAAGCGAGATGTGGGCCGGCAGCAGTCGCCAGCCGCGCTCATCGGCGCTTTCGGTTGCTAACGTCGTTAGAGTCACCGCCAGTCCTAGTAACGCATGGCGGTCGTAAGAGGCTTTCTGGGCCGTCCCCTTGGCGGCGGCTCGGATGGCACCGCGCAGCAGGATGGCCGGCATGTCATCGCGTAGCGCACGCCGCGCCATGGCGTCGACATTGGTAACGGGGTGCAACGATACGCGCTGGTCACGGTTGAGGATCAACTCGCGTGGTCGCGCCGATGGCTGGCTCGATAGCACCGGAAATGAAAACGAGACGATCCCGACGCCGACCACCGGAAGCGGCAGCAGGATGGAACGACGGGCCGGGGCCCAACCGGATTCAACTACAAATAGCACATCGGTCATGCCAGCGGTGTGCCGTCTACCGCGGCTATCCAGTTGTCGCAACGCTTCGGTTAGAAAGGGAACATCTGGGCGTAACTCAATGGCTTGTCGGTAACCTGGGGCCGCTAGGCTGGGTTCGTCCAGGGATTCGTAGACAAAACCGGCTAGATAATGGCTGAAGGCATTCTGGTAACTATTTTTTAGGGCGATCACCTCTGGGTCATTGAGCATGGCCACCGGATAGCCCTGAATGTCTTGAAAGGTGGTGCTTTGCGACCTTTTGAGGGACTCCTGTTCGAATTGGGCCAGCTGCTTGGCCTGCACGGCCGCAACAACGGCCTCCCGTTCGTGGGTCTTTTTAATTTCAGTACGGGCGCTGTCCCAGTCGCCCTGTGCTAAGTGATTCATGGCGATCCGTGCCGTCAATAGCACTTTTTCATAATCCTGCCCCTGATAGGGCAATACTTTATCGTTGATCAGGGTGGCGCCAAGATAATTAATCACTTGGTTGGGATCCATTCGTGCCTGATCCTCCCATTGACGGACGCGCCGATCCGCCTCTAGCCAGGCTTTTTGGCTAGGGGAAAACTGCTTTTGTAACCGCAGCAGCTCTCCTTTTTCAAGATAATAAAGCAGATCTTTGTCGGCACCATCGTTGATCTGTTCCAGCCGGTGCAGGGCGGTGTCTAACTGATTGGAGCGGACTAGGTCGCTGACTTGATTCAATTCGCCCTGGTAACTGCGCAGAGTGCCCGCGCAGCCAGCCAGAGTCGGCAACAGTACTAGGATCAACAACGTTGTCGGTGCCCGCTGTGTCGCTAGGGCTAGTACCATCGTCATGGCGGCCAGGGCATACAGAGCCACTCCTGGCGTTGCTTCGGCCTGATGCGCCAATTTTACCAATGCCACCAGGGCTCCCAATAGGTAAATACCCGACATGTTCCACGGGGCGATCCGATGCCGCCAACGCTGCAAACGCCCGGCGGAACCACCCCATCCGAGCCAAGAGAGCAGCAACATGTCCAGCAAAGGAACGACCAATGTTGTTACCGCAACCAGTAGGGCTAGGGCCTGTTGACCTTGTTGTGCCAGAGCCATCACCCCGGACAGCAGGGTTCCCGACTGTTCCCGCCCATTGAGGCTAAAGGTCATGATGGGATAACTATTGGCCAGCACGAATAGAATGAACGCCGTTATCGTCAATGCGACTAAAGAGCTGTCGAACTTGCCGTTGCTGGCCGGTACGGGTAACACACTTTCGCAACGACAACACTGCAATTGATAACGAGTGGGTGACTTTTGCCCTGTTGCTGGTGTAACATGGGGCAGCTGTTGCGGCAGATTGCACTCTGGACAGACGATGGTAGACACAAAAACCTCCCTGTTACTAATACTTAAACTTTATAACCCAGCAACCGAGGGAGTATACAGCTGTTATGAGCCCTACTCAAGATTTTCACTATACGGATATTTTAGCCCCAGACGAGGATACCACCACCTGTTATCGTTGTCTGAGCCGCGATTATGTGACTCGGGTGTCCTGGTCTGGGGGCAACCTATTGCAATTAGATCCAAACGGCTTGACGTTGTTGGCCAGTGAAGCGATGCGTGATCTGGCCCACCTGTTACGTCCCAGTCATTTGCAGCAGTTGCGACAGATTTTTGATGATCCACAGGCGTCGGATAACGACCGCTATGTCGCTATGGAGCTGCTCAAAAATGCCTGTATCAGTGCCGGTATGGTGTTGCCAGGCTGCCAAGATACCGGTACCGCCATTGTGTCTGCCAAAAAAGGGGCTGCTGTCTGGACCGGTGGCGGCGATCGCGAGGCGTTGGCGCGGGGCATTTTCTCGACCTACCGCGACAGTCACCTGCGTTATTCACAAATGGCGCCACTGACCATGTATGAAGAGAAAAATACCGGCAGCAACCTACCGGCACAAATTGACATCGAATCTGTGGACGGGGATCGTTATAAATTTCTGTTTATGAGTAAGGGCGGCGGCTCTGCCAACAAGACGTTCCTGTTTCAACAGACCCAAGCCTTACTCAATCCCGCCACCATGAAGTCGTTTTTGCGGGAAAAAATTGCGGCACTCGGTACCGCAGCTTGCCCGCCCTATCACTTGGCCATTGTTATCGGCGGTCCGTCGGCGGAATTTACCCTCAAGACGGTTAAATTGGCGAGTGCGCGCTATCTGGATCAATTGCCAGCCCAAGGCAATGCTTTGGGACAGGGCTTCCGTGATCACCAGTTGGAGGCGGAAATTCTGCAAATGACGCGTGAGATCGGACTGGGGGCCCAGTTTGGTGGCCGTTATTTTGCCCACGATGTACGGGTCATCCGCTTGCCGCGCCATGGGGCCTCTTGTCCGGTAGGGATTGGTGTTTCCTGTTCGGCTGACCGTAACGTTTTGGGTCGCATTGATGCCGAGGGGATTTGGTTGGAGGCCTTAGAACGCGATCCGGCCCGTTTTCTTCCCGACATCCCTGCTGGTCAATTAAGTCAATCTGCGGTCGAGGTCAATCTCAACCAGCCAATGGCACAGATTCGCGCCACTCTGAGTCGCCATCCGATCACGACCCGACTGATGTTGACCGGTCCGATGATTGTGGCGCGCGATATTGCCCACGCCCGTCTCAAAGAGCGCCTCGACCGTGGCGAGTCGCTACCAGATTATTTCCGTGACCATATCGTCTATTACGCTGGGCCAGCCAAGACCCCACCCGGCTATGCCTCGGGAGCTTTTGGTCCGACCACTGCCGGACGCATGGATGGCTACGTTGATCTGTTCCAATCGCACGGCGGTTCCTTCGTGATGTTGGCCAAAGGCAATCGCAGTCCCCAAGTGACAGCTGCCTGCCAAAAACATGGGGGCTTCTATCTTGGCTCGATTGGCGGCGCGGCAGCGCGTTTGGCCCAGGAGTGTATCAAAAAGGTCGAGCTGATCGACTTCCCAGAGTTGGGAATGGAGGCGGTCTATCGCATTGAGGTGGAGGCCTTCCCAGCTTTTATTGTCGTCGATGATAAGGGTAACGACTTTTTTGCTTCCTTGCACCCGAATCGGCAGTAATCCATAATGACAGCGGTTTGGGTTAACATTGGCGAGGGGTGCCGGGATTCATGAGCATGCCTGAACGAGAGGCTATCTTGCTGCCAGATCAAGTGCAACACTTGATCACCACGTTGGCGCAGCAGGTGTATCACGATATGGTTCGCAGCGAGGGGGAGTGGGTCATTGTCGGTATCCGCAGCGGTGGGGCGGTGGTTGCACGCCTGTTGCGGGCCGAGCTGGCTCGGTTGCAAGGCAGGAGCTGGCCAATTGGGTTTCTGGACATCACCTTCTACCGTGACGATCTCGATACCGTTGGCCCCAATCCTGTCGTTGAGGCGACCGATCTCAGTATGGATATCGACGACAAAAAGATCATCCTGATCGATGACGTACTGTACACCGGTCGCACCATTCGAGCTGCCTTAAACGCCCTGTTTGACTTTGGTCGACCAGAGAGTGTCGATTTGGTGGTGCTGGTTGATCGCGGTGGTCATCGTCAGTTGCCGATCCAGCCCCATTACGCCGGGTTGACCATCGATACCAGTCGTTGGGAACGCATCAAATTGGTCGAGCGGGGCGAGGAGGGGGTAGCCGTCGTTCGTTACCGCCATAGCAATCCGGTGGTTAGGGCGTGACCTACACCGGCGCGGCAGTAGAGCTGCCGCCGTGGCGACGCAAACATCTGCTCGGTATGGAGGGATTGAATCGCGAAGAGATCCGGCTGTTGTTGGACACCGCTGCATCGCTGCGTGAGGTGAATCGGCGCGACATCAAAAAGGTACCGACCCTGCGTGGCAAGACGGTCATCAATCTCTTCTTTGAGAATTCGACTCGCACCCGCACCTCGTTCGAGTTGGCTGGCAAGCGCATGTCTGCCGATGTGATCAACATTTCGGCGTCGGCGAGCAGTGTCACCAAGGGGGAGACCTTGCTGGATACGGTGGCCAACTTGCAGGCCATGAATCCCGATGTAGTGGTAATCCGTCACCCTGAGTCGGGGGCGCAGGCGTTTGTAGCACGCCATATCGATGCCTCAGTCGTCAATGCTGGTGATGGTCGTCATGAGCATCCTACCCAGGCCTTACTCGATTTGCTGACCATTGAAGATCATTTGCCACAGCTGGGCTATGGTTCCCTGGAGGGGATCACGGTGGCGATATGTGGCGACGTGTTGCATTCGCGAGTGGCGCGTTCTAACGCTTTTGCCTTGCGGACCATGGGGGCTCATGTTCGGTTGGTGGGGCCACCAACATTGATGCCGGCTTACGCGGAGGAGGCTCTAGGGGCACGGGTCTACCACTCTATGGCGGCGGGTTTGGCCGGTGCTGACGTGGTGATGGTGCTGCGGTTGCAGCGGGAGCGGATGTCATCGGCCTATTTGCCGAGCGTACGGGAGTATTTCACCTTCTGGGGTTTGGATCAGGCCCGGTTGGCCTGTGCCGCACCGCACGCTATCGTGATGCACCCGGGCCCCATCAATCGCGGGGTCGAGATCGCCTCCGATATTGCCGACCATCCGCAGCGATCGGTCATTCTCAACCAAGTTAGCAACGGTTTGGCGGTGCGGATGGCGGTGCTCTATCGCCTCTGTCTGGGTGGTCAAGGGAAGGTAACATGAATCTCCATATTGCTGGTGGCCGCGTCATCGATCCAGCAACCGGGCTGGATGCGACTGCCGATATCCTGATTATGGACGGGCTCATCCGGGCCATTGGTCAGCCGAACCGGCTGGATATCCCCCAGGGGGTGGAGCGGATGGACGCCGATGGTTTGATTGTCGCTCCCGGGTTGGTCGATATGCACGTCCACCTGCGCGAACCTGGCTACGAATACAAGGAGACCATTGCTGGTGGCAGTCAAGCCGCCGCCGCCGGTGGGGTGACCGCCATGGCAGCCATGCCCAATACCCGCCCGGTGGTCGATGATGTCAGCATCGTCGGTTATATCCTGCAACAGGCCCAGCGGGCTGGCTTGGCGCGGGTCTACCCCATCGGTGCCATCACCCAAGGGTTGCAAGGGGAACAGATCACCGAGATGGGATTGTTGCAGCAGGCGGGTTGTGTCGCCTTCTCCGATGATGGCCGTGCGGTAATGAATAGTGCTGTGATGCGCCGCGCCCTTGATTATTCGCGGGCTTTTGACGCCTTGATCATCCAACACGCCGAAGACAGCCATTTGGCGGGTCATGGCTGCATGCACGAAGGAGTCATTTCCAGTCGGCTCGGCTTGCCCGGTATCCCGGCGGTGGCCGAGGAAAGTCTTGTTGAACGGGATATTCGTCTGGTGCAGCTCACTGGCGGCCGTTATCACGTTGCTCATATCTCCACCTCTGGTGCTGTTGCGGCGGTGGCACAAGCGCAGCAGCAGGGGCTCCCGGTCAGTTGTGAGGTGGCTCCGCACCACTTTGCCTTGACCGATGTGGCCGTTGCCGAATACGACACCCGTGCCAAGATGTCTCCCCCTCTGCGTTCAGAACCGCATCGCCAAGCGACCTTGGAGGGGTTAGCACGAGGCATCATTACGGTCATTGCCACCGATCATGCCCCGCACGATGCTGATAGCAAAGACATTGAATTTTGTCAGGCTGCCAATGGTGTGGTCGGCTTGGAGACGCTGCTCCCCGTTGCCCTAGAGCTGATTCGCGATGGGGTGTTAGATTGGCGCCGCTGTTTGGCGGCTATGACTTGCAATCCGGCTCGGCTGCTGGGGATTCAATCTGGTGTCTTGGCGGTAGGGGGGGCGGCCGATCTGGTGCTGTTTGACCCGCAGGAGCGCTGGGTTGTTGACGCAGATAAGCTGCACGGGACCTCGCGTAACACCTGCTTTCACGGGCGCCAAGTACAGGGCCGGGTCAAAATGACCCTGCTAGCGGGTCGTCTGGTCTATCGCGATTCGTGACCGCCGCTACGAAATGGCCCGCCTTTGAGAGGGACGCTGCTGGAGTACCCGCTTGAAGTGGTGCACGCTGGCGTAACGATCACTGGCGAACGAGCCAGACACATCGGCAGCGGCTGTTTTAACCGGCTCCAAAAAGGTGCGCACATTGCCGATTGGCGCGGCGGCGGTGGCTGGGGTACGATTTGCTAGGCGGGGGGCGGCTGGGGCGCGACCGTTGGCGATGGTCGGACCGGAGGTCAGCATCTGCCTCGTTGCCGTCGGGGCCGCCTGCCCCAGCAGTTTGGGTGCGGGGGACGCTGCTGCGTATGACGGCAGTTGCCCTTGTGCCTGTGCTTGAGCCCGTGCTTTGATGAGTGCCAGTGGGCTCTGATTGATGTCGGCACGCTGGCTTCGGTCGTTATTAATCTCCCAGGGGGTGTGGAACGAGGTGCGTCCGCCTAGCGGGTCACGCGGTGTTACCTGCGGCAGTTCATTTTCGAGGATCAACACGCTTTTCTGGGGTACCACTGACCGTGCTGCCGGCTGCCGCTGGGAATTTTCGACAATAATGAGATCGTTGGAGGCCTGCTTCTCCACCACAAACGGTTTGGTGAGGCTCTGTCCCAGCAGGGCGTAATCCTGCATGGCGAGTTTGAATGACTCGGCAAGGTGGTGGGAACTGCGCCGGATCAGCCCTGGCTGTTGTTGTTTGTTGGTGGCGTCTTTGACGTCGCGCAGGGTACGGTTGAATTGAATCCAGGCAAAACGTCTCTGAGTGGCTTGGAACCGCTCCCGGTACCTTTGTAGGTAATTGCCGGCTTGATCGATCCAGGCAGAGGCCTGCAGCACCGCAAAATCAAGGGAGGTGCTGTCTCCAGTCAGACAAGCAACCGTGGCCTTGACAAGGGCATAACTTTGGCTCTTCAATGTCCCGTCGGACCGTGTTTCCATGTGGCCCCTCCTGCAACAATCCGTGTTAAACTTCCGGTTTCCGATTCTTACTCTCACGCATCGGCATTTTTGTGATCGAACTGAAAGGTTTTTTGTGTGACAAATTGTGTGGAAAATTGTGTGACGGGGCAGCTTATCATCCGTGGGGCGCGTCAACATAATCTCAAGGGCATTGATCTTGACATTCCGCGCCATACCTTTACCGTTATTACCGGTGTCTCTGGTTCTGGTAAATCGTCATTGGCCTTCGACACCCTGGCAGCAGAGGGGCAGCGTCGTTATGTCGAGTCGTTGTCGGCTTATGCGCGCCAATTTCTGTCTTTGCAAGACAAGCCAGATGTTGACCTAATCGAAGGGTTATCGCCTTCCATTGCCATCGAACAAAAAAGTAGTAGTCGTAATCCACGTTCAACGGTGGGGACCGTAACCGAGATTTATGACTATCTACGGCTGCTTTACGCCCGCATCGGCCATCCCTTTTGTACCGGCTGTGGTCAGCCAATCGAAAGTCGCACCATCAGTCAAATGGTCGATACCCTCAGTCAGCTTGATCAAGGACGACGCTTGCTACTGTTGGCACCCATCGTCCGTGGCCGTAAAGGCGAGTATCGCCATGAGCTGTCTGAATTGCAGAAACAGGGCTTTACCCGGGTGTTGATCGATGGGGAAAGCTATGATATCGACGACCGGCCCACGCTCGATAAAAATAGCCGTCACACCATCGAAGTCGTTGTTGATCGTCTCATCATCAAGAGCGGTCTGGAGACCCGGTTGGCGGACTCACTGGCAACGACCTTAAAATTAGCCCAAGGTGTTGCTCGGGTGCAGTTGGTCGATGATCCGCCTGATTCGATCTGGTTTTCAGAGCGGCATGCCTGCATCCAGTGCAATATTTCTTATCCGGAGATTGAGCCGCGCCTGTTCTCTTTTAATAGTCCGTTCGGTGCCTGCTCCGCTTGTGATGGCTTGGGTAGTCAAGAGTTTTTTGATCCGCAGCGGTTGTTAGCCAATGGTGATCTATCGTTGTTAACGCCAGCCATCCAGCATAAGCTCCAATTGGTGGCCAAGGCCCACGGTTTAGATTGGCGTGCACCCTGGTGCGACTGGAGCTCAGAACAACAGCAGTTGCTATTTTATGACACCATCATCCCACTATTAGAGCGGCGCTACCAAGAGTCGGACGATGAGCCGTTGCGGGAGCAATTACGAGCCTGGCGGGTCACGGCCGCCTGTGACAGCTGCCAGGGGCAACGATTGCGGCCCGAGGCGCTCGCCATTCGCATCGGCAACCAACAGCAGCAGCACAATATTGTCTCTTTGTGTGGTTTGCCACTACCGCAGATTGTTGCTTTTTTTAATAATTTAGTATTGCCGCCCCAAGAACAGACCATTGCCCAACGCATTCTCAAAGAGGTACAAGACCGGCTCCATTTCCTAATTGAGGTCGGTCTCGATTATCTTACCCTGAGTCGTTCTGCGACCACGCTCTCTGGAGGGGAAACGCAGCGCATTCGCCTTGCCAACCAGATTGGCTCTGGCCTTGTCGGCGTACTTTATATCCTTGATGAGCCGAGCATTGGCTTGCATCCACGGGATAACCAACGGCTGTTGCAGTCGTTGTTACGTCTGCGTGATCTCGGTAACAGTGTCATTGTGGTCGAGCACGACGAAGAGGCGATTCGTGCCGCCGATTTTATCGTTGACCTTGGCCCAGGCCCTGGACAACAGGGTGGTTATGTGGTGGCTGCCGGGCCACCGGCCGCCATTATTGCCAATCCCCATTCACTAACAGGCCAATATCTATCTGGGGCGAAACGGATCGAAACCGCTCACCAGCGCCGCGCCGCCGATCCGCAACGACAATTGACCCTCCATAATGCCCGTGCCAATAACCTCCGTGGCATTGATGTCAGTTTTCCCCTTGGCCTGCTGATCTGTATCACCGGTGTCTCGGGTTCGGGAAAATCAAGCCTAGTCATCGATACCTTGCACCCGGCTTTACTCCAGTGGGTCAATCATCGCCAAATGCCATCCGGCGACTTTGACTCCATCAATGGCTTGGATCATCTCGACAAGGTGATCCATGTCGATCAATCTCCGATCGGACGGACACCACGTTCCAATCCGGCTACCTATACCGGGCTGTTTACCCCGATACGCGAGCTATTTGCGGCCTTACCGGAGGCACGTAGCCGTGGTTACGATGCCGGCCGCTTCAGCTTTAACATCAAGGGGGGGCGTTGCGAGGCCTGTCAGGGGGAAGGGTTGATCAAGGTCGCCATGCACTTCCTCCCCGATTTGTTTGTGTTGTGCGATATTTGTGGTGGCCAACGTTACAATCGTGAGACCTTGGAGATTCTCTATCGGCAACAGAACATCGCTGCGGTGCTGGAGATGACCATCGAACAGGCCGCCGATTTCTTTCAAACCGTACCGGCCATTCGAGCCAAGGTGACGCCATTGTTAGAGGTTGGCTTGGGCTATCTGCGTCTGGGACAAGCCGCTACCACGCTCTCGGGAGGGGAGGCGCAGCGGGTCAAAATCGCCAAAGAGCTGGCACGGCGGGCCAGTGGCCACACCCTCTATCTGTTGGATGAGCCGACTACTGGTCTCCACTTTGACGACATCCGCCAACTGCTCCACATGCTGCAACACCTAGTCCAGCGCGGGAACAGCGTCGTGGTCATCGAACACAACCTCGATGTTATCAAAAACGCCGATTGGATTATTGACCTTGGACCAGAGGGGGGATCGGGTGGTGGTGAGTTGGTGGCCTGCGGTCCCCCGGAGCAGATCGCCGCCGTAGAACGATCATGGACCGGAAAATTTCTTAAACCGCTGCTCCATCTCTCACCCTTTCACCCCTCACCCCCCGACCCCCTCTCCCACAAGGGGAGAGGGGGAGCATGAGGCGAGAGGGCAGGGTGAGAGGCGCGAAAGTCGTTTACTCGACCAATTTTAAGCTTGGTTTGCCGGGTTTTTTGGTGGATTTTGATTCAGCTACGGACTCAGTATCGACTGTGACCAGCTGCAGCTTGGGTTTAACAGATGCTGATCCCGCTGCAATCGGGATAACCGGAGCTGTTTGACGCTGGGGGTCGCGTCCAGACTTCGGTGCAGTCGTTCTAGAGCGAGAACGCAACGGTGTCGTCGTCACAGCACCCTCCTTCTCGGGTGGGGGTGACTTTGAAGTGAGTCCCTCCTGCCACGAAATAGACTCCCCAAAACTATGGTGCTGCGCTAGAATATCCTCAGGCATCGAATCTTGCCATAGCACGCCATGGCTAGTATCTGGGTTATAGGCTCCCCACAGGGCCTTGTAGGGGATGACGCAATAATGAGGAATGCCACCAAATCGCAATTCAGATTCGATAGCATTGGCGCCAATGTGAATGGGTTGGGGCATCTGAATATTGAGAATCAATCGCAGGCCATGATCCGATGCAAAACGACGTGGCACGGATACCCCAGGGCAAGTTGCATCCAAACACAACATCACCCGACCTTCTTGATCGAGGAGAATCCGAACAACATCCGCCTTTTCCAGTGCCCGCGGTGGCTTCGATTGCGTCATGGTCTCATTCTACCATGCCGATACCACCGAGCGCAATCGATCCCACTCACGCAAATAATCCAGCAGGTGACCCTTGCCTGCCTCCTTGGCTTCATGCTGTAACAACTGGCGCAGCGCTTCCTGGGCGGCCCAATAAATTTCCTCCAAGAGATGACCGGAGAAAAAGGCTACCCGCAGCCAAAGTAGATAGGTTGTCAAGGCGTCAAACTCATTGTAGGCCACAATTTGGTCCAATTTACCTTCCAACCACAACTGAGGCACTTGATCGCCAGAGATGTCCATTTTACCGGGGATACCACTCAAAGTGGCTATTTCATGAAGCGAGGGCGATCCATGACCCCAACCCGGGGTCACAATATCTTTTAGGTCAATATTCCAATCATTGCCCCGGGCGAAATAATCAGCACCTTCCCATGGTTTATTGGCACGTTTACAAAATCCGGGCACGTGCAGACCATAGATGATTCCCCGTTGCACCAAAATGCGCAAGTCTGCAGCCAGCGAATTGTAACCAACCAAACAGGGGTGCCACTTACCCAACGCCTCTAAAAAGGTTGTTACAATCGATTTTTCTTTGACCAATTCTGGATCAGAAATTTTCTTTGGCAGTGAAAAAAGCTGAACAAACACCTCTCCTTGGGCACTGACGCGATGGGTCACCACCGCAATCGAGACCATCCGACACAACACCGTTTTTAGATACGGGGTGGGATCCTCCTCCTTGGCTCCCCCTTGGCGCCACATCTCCTTCATGACAGCCGCATCATCCACGGTTTCGTCTAGTTTATAAAGCAACCGTCCTGCTTTTGGATCGGGAACCCACTCAGCGTCAAAAGCCCAAATCGGTTCTTTAATATTTTTAAGCATAACTCTCGTGCCTTGTTACTACGGATGAGGTCCGATAATGCGATCAATCAAGCCTACAGGAGCGGCCGGATAGCCGGCAGCGGGAGGTGGTGCTGGAATATCAGTAACTGGTTCCGGGTGTACCAACCGCAATAGGTGCCACCAACGTCCTGACTGCGGACCAGGCTCCCCCGGTAATTCAGTAATGGCAAATTGAGAGAGATAAATCACCTGACGTACCGCCAATTCAGTCAATAATTCGAGTGGGTAACCCGCAACCGGTGGCGAATTGGGGGCAACCGCTGCTGCGGCTGCCACCGCACCAGCAGACAATGCCAAGTTGTCACGCAACATCCCAGTGGCAATCAAAGCCCCGCCTGCGAGCAAGGCATTATCCATGGCGCCACTTTTAACCTGGGGGTTAGAGGTAACCCGCACCCGCATGGTGCGCACATCTGTTTGACCACGTCCCCCACGACCACGATTTACCTCAATGAGGTAAACATCCCAATCCACTAATCCCGGGCTGCTGGGGCTACTGTCACGTAAAATACGCGGATTGATCCACAGCAATGCCGGCCAGCCAGAGCGGCGCGCCACCTCGATGGCTCCCTCCAAATGGTCAACCGGTACCCATTCCTGTTTCAATTGTTCAGTCAAATTGGCGGCAAGAAGCTGACGATAAATCCAGCGAGTATAATCAACCAAGACCTCGGGCTGATTGAAGCGAATGGTCCGCACCACCGGCAATAAATGGATTTGTTCGAGTGGCAGCATTAACGGTCTCTCGTCGGCCGTTAATTCCCAACACACCTCAACCCCAGCCATCGGGAACTCACAACCACGCCGATGACCCGTGGCCGATTCGCTGTCATGACACCACATCACCAGTATCGCTATCAGAAAAATTCTGTAAAACCAGTTGCTATTCACCGTGTTATCCCTATTGCTCTCTGTGACGATTCGATCTGATCAAAGAGGAAACGGCTGAATGGTATGGCGCAAGTAAACCCAGGAGAGACGGCGTTGAGGACGTGAAACGACCGATGATCTCCCTCGTAACAAAAGTCCATCTCCAGCTTTCTGGTGGAGGTATTCAATAATTGTGCCCGTACGCCTGGAGCTCCCCAACGGCGGTAATGGCGTCTGTCAACTTGGCTAACGAGGCGCTCAGCCAACGATACCATATGTCCTTTGCGATATTTGCTGAGTTCTTGCCAAGCCAACCGGCGAAAGTCAAACTCGTTACGCCACCACAACTCGGCTTCACGCCAAAGAATATCGAGTGATTCGCGCCAGTTAAATCCCTGCAAACCGGTGTAGTGTTCACGCCAAAAAGCCGGAATGGCCGTTGGCCCAATTTTGACATGACCATCCACCGTCACCGTATAATGAACGCCAAGGAATGGGTTGTTCAGATTGGGCACTGGGTAGACATGCAAGCGCAGCGACCCGACCGGTTCATCACTGTAAAGATAGAGCCCCTTAAAGGGTAGAATGACCAAATTTTTGGCGAAACCGAAGTCGTGAGCGACTCGATCTGCTTGCAAACCCGCCGCATTGATCAAGTAGCCGGCAGTTATTGTCTCCCCAGTGGTAGTTAAAATGGTCAGTTCGCCGCTTCCGGGGGCAACGGGGGCGCGGTAACCGCTGCCAAGACGTAGATCAATGCCACAACGCCTGACTTCATCGGTCAAAGAGCGCATCACTTGTTTGGGATCGACCACTGCCGTGGTGGGAGAAAATAGAGCCCGTTGGTAGGTCTTGACCCGTGGTTCGAGTTCACGCGCTTCGGCAGCGCTGAGTGGCTGCATCTCAATGCCGTTGACTTGCGCCCGACGCCACAGTTCATCCAGTCCGGGCAGGTCCTGTTCATCCTGCGCTACCACTAATTTACCGCAGCTGTTGACGCTCAGTTGGTGCTCCTGACAATAATCGCGCCAAGCGCGGTTGCCATCCCGGGTGAAACGGGCCTTGAGACTGTCCGCCGCATAATAAAAACCAGCGTGCAGGACGCCGCTGTTGCGGCCACTGGCATGGGCGCCACAAAAGGATTCCTTCTCCAACACCATAACGCGTTGTTCGGGATAACGTCGCTTCGCCTCCAGTGCCAAACAAAGACCGATGACACCACCGCCAACGATTAAAAAATCAACTTGCTTCAATTTAATGGCCCTCGAAGGTAATGCGTGGATCAACCAACACGTAAGTGACATCGGTCAATAATTTGGTAACCAATCCCAGCAGTGTGTAACAATAGAGGGTGGCCAATACCACCGGATAATCGCGATTGATGGCTGACTCATAACCAAGTAACCCCAAACCATCCAAACTGAAGATGGTTTCCAACAACAAACTGCCGCTGAAAAAAGCAGCAATAAAAGCCGATGGAAAACCGGTTATCAGTGGAATCATGGCGTTACGAAAAATATGTCGGTACAACACCGCTGATTCAGACAGTCCCCTTGCACGAGCGGTGATGACATATTGCTTGGCGATTTCTTCCAAAAAACTGTTTTTAGTCAACATGGTTATCACTGCAAAGGAGCCTACTACCGAAGCCAGCACTGGTAACGTGATGTGCCATAGATAGTCGTTCAATTGTCCCCACCAAGGGAGGCTAGCCCAATGATCCGACACCAAACCACGCATGGGAAAAAGATGCCAGAAGCTGCCACCGCCCAACAAAACAATGAGCAGCAATCCCAGCATGAAGCCAGGGATCGAATAACCGATCAAGATCAGGGTGGAAGTCCAGCCATCGAAACGGCTGCCGTGGCGGACTGCCTTGCGGATACCAAGCGGGATGCTGATCAGATAACTAATGAGAAAGGTCCAGATACCAATCGAAATACTAACTGGTAATTTTTCAATTACCAGATCAATTACCTGACGGTGATGATAATAAGATTCGCCAAAATCGAACCGCAGATAATGGCCAATCATCTGCACGAAGCGTTGCCAAGGGGGCTGATCAAAACCGTACAGGCGACGCAGCAGCTCGATTTGCGCCTCATCCAGCCCCTGGGCGCCCCGGTAGGCGGCGGCACTACTGCCGGCAGAAGCCTCCCCCATACCGGTCTGACTGTGACGCAACTGCGCCATCATCCGCTCGACCGGCCCACCGGGGACAAACTGGACAATGGCAAAGCTGACCGCCATCACTCCAAACAAGGTTGGAATCATCAGCAGGATGCGGCGCAGGATGTAAGGCCACATCGTTGGCTAACCCTCCTTGAGCCACCACCCCCATAACCATTCGTTTGGTGAGTAGTAAAGTGGTGGCTGTTGGGGGCGACTAAAACGATTCCAATAAGCGATGCGGTGGTAGGGGATATGAAAATTGGGTACCAAATAATGACCCGCTAACAGCACCCGATCCAGGGCCCG
>JADGCM010000165.1 GCA_015228995.1 Magnetococcales bacterium | reverse complement strand
GAACGATTACAACCCCATGTTCTGCATTGGATGGGTCCAACACAGATTCGTGACGGCCAGGGTTTCCTCGGTATGGAAGACGAGCAAGGGGCGCTGGAACTCCTTACAGCAATGGAAGTGGCTAACGTCTGGCAGAAACTGCCCTGTGTGGTGGTTTCTGGCCAGGGAGATGGCCAAATCCCTGCCATCGCCGCCACCCATGCTATCTGTCTGGAGTGGATACGGCAGTCCCGGGTATCACTCGCAGTGGCTTGGCCGGGACAACCGGACCATGCCGTCAGCCAACAGATGCTGCGGCTATTTTACCAGAACTTGGCACGCGGACGCCCCATCCATGTCGCTTTGGATCAAGCCAGACAACAACCAGATTTTCACCAGGGCACGGTCTATTGGCACCTACCAGCTCTCTACACCGCCACCTTGGATGTGGCCTTGCTTAGCCACAGCACCGTACCCGAATCAGCCAGTATTTGGCCTGACTCCCCTTGCCCCATGGCCTCAACCACCTTTCCAGGCCAGCGCCCCCCCCCATTGCCTGGGCGTCAACGTGAGCTACGTCAGTTGCGGGCCGCTTTGTCTTATGGTCCCGATGGTCCTACCCGAGTAGCCTGGGTCGTTGGCCCTCCGGGCTCCGGTCGCAGCGCCTTGGCCTTGCGTGTTGCCGACGATCTGGCCCGTAACCATCGCCTGCCGGTTGTACGCGTCGCCGGCACGCCTTTCAATCCAATTACCTCCTCTGGGATGTTACAGGCGTTCATTGCACCGCTCACCCTACTCAACCTAACCGAAGAAGTTGGTATCCTCAAAGATGCCTCCATTCAGCCATCCGACCGACTGCAATTTCTGTTAGAGGTGGTTAACCAACGCGCCGCCTGCGTCATCGTCCTCGACGATCTCTCTTTTAGCTTGGATCATGCCAGCCAACAATTTGTCGACGCTGATCTAGCGGCTTTTTGCCAAATCATGCAAGAAAAACTGGCAGGCTTGTCCCGTGCGATGATCTGTGTCGAACAAATCCCCCTTTTCCATGAAGCGCCCCTGACAGCGGTAGCTCCTCACGTCAGTCGGATTGAATGCGGTGGCCTTCCCGATGGCGTCTTTCTGTCGCTACTACTATGTGATCGGCAGATATCCAAGCGTTACCTGCGTCGAGACATCTCTTACGAACAGCTGGATCAAATCGGGCAATCCTTGGCACGGCTACCGATCTTTTTGCCATTGGTACGTTACTGGCTTCATGTTACAGACCAAGAACAAATTGCTGCCACCCTGGCAGATGACACCGAGGTACCGTTTCATTGTCGCATCACCACCCAACTGGTCTCCTTGCTTTCTGAGCAGGAGCGTCAATCTCTGTGTCGCGCCGCGGTACTGAATAGCGCTGCCCCGGCTATTATTTACGCCATAGCGGCTGATCTCACCGATGAGACGTTAGAGGAGAGTTTCCGCCACTGGACCGAAATGGGCCTGATGCAGATGTTACGGCCCGGAGATGGGCAACGTGAAGCACTGTGGGTCATTCCGGCACCGTTGCGACACTGGCTCACAAGACCCATTTGGTTGGACGATGAGATGGCTCATGCGGCGCACCTCGCCGCGGCTGATTTTTTCGCCCACTGTTTTGAGGAAAATGGCGAGGAGCGTCTCGGTCTCTCCTGGATCGCCTTGCTATTAGAGGCCCGTGGCCACTACCTAATGGCCAGTGAAGTGCCGCTGGCCCTGGCCGCTTCCGACCGCATCAGCACCGCCCTACGTCTACAAGGATTTTTGGCTGAGCTGGAACGGATCAACTGGGCCTTATTGGCCCATATTCAGCACCCATCGCCAATGAATTGGATCGGTCAGGCACGTCTGTTGCTAGGCGATGCCACGGAAGCCGTCAATTGGTTCAGCCGCGCCCGTCAAGCCAACCAGGGCCATTATGCCGAAGAAGATTTAGCCTCCCTGCAAGGGCTAGCCGAAGGGTATCTGGTACTACAACAAGACGGCTTGGCACGCCACTGCATTGAGGAAGCCCTGACGATACACCGGAACATGGAACAACAGGCCTGTCAATTACCCGATATGGGGGGGTTGCTGCTGCACCGGCTGGGTCAACTCGAATGGCGCCAAGGCAACCATGCTGCCGCCGAGGGGTACCTATTACAAGCCCTTGAACTTCACCATCACGCCGACCATGGGGTAGGAGAGGTGATGGTATTGCATGAATTGGCCGCCCTGGCCACCGCGCAATCTCGGCCGGAACAGGCCCTTGATTATTTATCCCGTGCCTTGGCTATCCGACGACAGCGCGGCGAACAGAGCGGTGAGGCGGCCGCATTGGCTGAAATGGGATTGGTCAACCTGGAACAGCAGCAACGTGAGCTGGGCTTAGAGCGCCTGGAGCAGGCCGTCACCCTCAACCGCCAAGCCAATAACCGTCAAGATTTGGCCTCTCTGTTACCGATTGTTGCGCATCTCCACTTTGCCGCCGGTAATATCACCCTGGCCCGGCGCTACTTCGACGAAGCGCTGCCCCTACTACGCGGCTATAAACAGTGGGCCATGACCGCCAGTGTACTGCACCAACTGGCCACCATCGACCTTAAAGAGGGGCTCCACGAAGCCGCGTATCGCGGTTTTCGTCAGTCGTTGCGCATCAAAAACGGCCTGGAAGATCAGCGGGGGGAGTCCGCTTCTTTGTTCCAATTGGGGCGTCTGCTCAAGGAGCGTGGCGATATCTTGGGGGCCCTGCGTCTGATGATCGTCTGCCTGCGCATCGACAGCCTGCTTCACCATTCCGATGCCAAAGAAGAACAGGAAATCGTTACCGAGTTGGCTGAATCACTGGGCATGACCGAACTGGAGCTGCAAGTATTGCAACAAGAAACTTGGGGCAGTTATCTGGTTGACCGGGGCGAAGCCCTGCTAGACGAGTTGTTCCCATGACCGTGCGTGCCGCCCTGGTTACTGGGGCCAGTGGTTTTATCGGTCGTCACCTCTGCCATGCCCTGCAACAGCGTGGCGTTCGGGTGCGGGCGTTACTGCGTCAACCCCAACCGGGGCCATGGGATCAGCAAATTATTAGCGATTTCAAAGAGCAGCAACTGCCCGAGCAGAGCTGTCAAGGCATAGACACCTTGTTTCACTTAGCTGCTAAAGTGCATGCAGTCGACGATCGGGAAGAAGATGCAGATGAGCACGACCGCCTTAATCGGCAATTTACCGCCCAATTAGTGGCCTTGGCGGCGCAAGCCGGTGTCGGGCGTATGCTCTTCTTCAGCTCGGTCAAGGCGATGGGGGAAGGGGGAGAACAGCGTCTTAGTGAACAAGATCCCGCCTCTCCCACCACCGCTTACGGCCGTTCGAAATTAGCTGCCGAACAGTTGGTGTTGGCTCGCGACAACGGCATTGCCCACACAGCCGTGTTGCGGTTACCACTGGTCTATGGTCCCACCAACAAAGGCAACTTACCGCGTATGATCGCCGCCATACGTCGTCGCCGTTGGCCCCCCCTGCCCCCCCTGACCAATCGCCGATCAATGGTCCATGTCGAAGATGTGGTCCAGGCGGCCCTATTGGCGGTGGAAAAGGAGCAGGCCAATCGATCTATCTATTTAGTGACCGATGGTCGCGACTATAGCACGACAGAGATTTACACTACCATCTTATCCGCCTTGGGACGCCCCCAGCCTC
>JADGCM010000164.1 GCA_015228995.1 Magnetococcales bacterium | reverse complement strand
AAGCGAATTTTCGCCCTGTTGTTGGCGATCGTTGGCGTTAAACTGTTGCTGGGTTAGGACCGAATGTGAAAAAAGCCCTCTTCCTTATAGCGCTGCTCAGTATTGGCGTTGTTCATGCTGTCGAACAACAAGAATCGGCACAGGAAGCCCGCGTCCGCGCCATCGCCGTGCAACTACGCTGTGCCGTATGTCAAAACCAGTCCATCTATGAGTCGAATTCCGACCTAGCCAAAGACATGCTGCTGCTGATCCGAGATAAAATCAATCAAGGCGAAAGCGACAACGCCATCAGGAAGTACTTCTACGACCGTTATGGCGACTACATCTACCTCGAACCCGTTAAAGAAGGTCGCAATTGGATTTTATGGGGGGGGCCGCTGTTAGCGCTGCTAATAGGCATTGGCGCGCTTGGGCTGACATTGCGCCGCTGGCGCAGCAGCCCAGAGAGTTCACCCCGTCCGGATGCTGCGACCCAACAACGCATCCGCGCCGAGATGGACCGACTTAACTAGAGCAGACCCCCCCCTCTCCCCTTGTGGGAGAGGGGGCCGGGGGGTGAGGGGAAGGTGTATAATCACTTTTTGCTGTTGGATTTCGGTTGGGCTGGAGCGATCCCCTTCTTGGCCGTGGTATCCGTGATGGGCGGCTCAACGATATCGACGCTCTCGTCGTCGAAGCCGGGAGAATTGGCCATTTTTAGGTCCATCAGGCACTGAGATAAATACTCGTTCATCTCAACAGGCTGGATGCCATCTTCCTGGGCAAAGCGCTGGCACGCCTCTTTGAACTGTTCTTCTGAAATGAAATTAGGATCATTTGCGGCCCCAGCAGTGGCCACAAAGGCCAACAGCACAAAACCAACCATCCATTTTGTGGTCTTTGCTACGGGGATCCCGGCACTATTTTTTAACATAAGCCACCCTCCATGATTGACATTTATCAACAGATAAGAGACAGTGCAAGCGGTTGTTCCCAGCGCTGGGTGATGGACGTACTCGGCGTTTTATTGTTACCCAGACCCTCTGGTAACGACAATGACGGCAACCGAAATTGAACGCTACCATATCTGCGCATCTGGAACAAGCTATGACACCAAAAACGCCCTCTCATGTCTAATGATTGAGCAAGAATTATGCCTTTCATACCCCTCACCCTGCCCTCTCCCACAAGGGGAGAGGGTAAAGAAGCTGCTTCATAACTCCCCCTCTCCCCTTGTGGAAGAGGGGGCCGGGGGGTGAGGGTTCATGCGGGAGAGGGGTTCGGGGGTGAGGGGGAACGAGGGATACAATAGGTACAATGGGTACAAAAAGAGATTTAGGACATCACTATCCCGCTGGAGCGGTCATTTTTAGCCCGGGAGACGTAGCGGATTGCCTTTACGTGGTCCAAAAGGGCCGGGTCGAGATCGTTATCAAAACAGCCCACAGCGAAAATCGGTTGATGGCCCCAGGCCCTGGAGAAATGTTTGGTGCCTCGTCGCTGTTTACCGCCGATAAAGTGCGCTTTACCATGGCCCGAGTGTTGGAGGATGCCCACATCCTCAAGGTGGATGAACGTACCCTCATCTCACGACTACACCAGGACCCGTCACTCGCTTTCCGGTTGATTCGTCGGATGGCCCAACGCATCTACAACCTAGACCACCAACATATCGACCGGTTACTGAGCAACGAGGCCAACCTGGAGCAACTCACCTCTCCGCAACAAGAGCCACCCGGTAAATTGCCAAATGTCTTTGATTTTAATGTTGGCTACCACATCCTGGTGGTCGAGGATGATGACGATTTCTACCGCTTGGTACAGCTGTGGCTCTCTTCTTCGGTGCTGGGAAACCGCGACCAACTGCTGCCGGAAACAGTAGATATCGTACGGGCGACACGCTTGGATGAGGCCTTGGTACACCTGTCGCGGGAAAAATTTGACGCCGTTGTTCTTGATCTCAATTTACCAGATAGCAGTGGCATGGCAACGTTCAATAGCATTTATGGCCGCTTTCCCGACACCCCCACCGTGGTCCTATCAGGTATGGATGATGAACAGCAGGCGGTGCGGGCGGTACGTCACGGGGCACAGGATTACCTCATCAAAAACCGTGTCGATCAGACTGATTTGATTCACGCAGTACGCTACGCCATCGAACGGCGTTGTCATGGCCGCAGCAGCCATTCGCCATCAACTGGAACGGCAACCGGGATGGCCTCCATCCTCCAGAAAAAAAGAAATTTCCTGCTGGCTTTTCTGGCCCGGCTCTGTCTCAGGTGGTGCCAATTTGTAGAGCGCTGGTTAGAGGCCCCTTCTAAACACCTGTAACAACTTGCGGTGTAGCGTGGCGATCGGGAATTGGCCGATCTCATCCGGGGCCACCCAATCCCAACTTTGATGGCGAGCGGCATTGATGTCGGGCTCCCCGCTCAACCAGCGGCCTTGCCAAGGGAACAGAGTCAGGTGAAAGTGGGTAAAGGTGTGGCGAATGGGTTGGGCGGTAGTCCAATCTGCCGCTTCCAGTCCAAAGCCTCGACAGACGGTATCGGCGGATAATGCGGGCAGTAGAGGCTGGTCTGTGGTCGTTTCCGGCAATATATCACTGCACGGGGGCTCCCATAAACCAGCCAACAACCCGCGAGAAGAGCGTTTCATGAGGAGAATACGGCCATCGGCCCGTGATAACAGCAGCCCGATTTGCCAACGACGTGGCTTGGTCACAGAGGCGAGTGTGATCGGATAGTGTTCTGATCTCCCCGCTATCCTGGCCCGACAATAGGGTTGCCACGGACAACGAGGACACTGCGGCCGGCGGGGGGTGCAGATCGTGGCGCCGAGGTCCATAATGGCTTGGGCATAATCACCGGGCCGCTCCACTGGGGTCAGCCGTTGCGCCAACTGCCACAAACATTGCTCAGAAACACGATTAAGCGGCGCCTCCAACGCGGTCAGGCGTGCCAAAACGCGTTTGACATTGCCATCAAGGATGGCGTAGGGACGGTTAAAAGCGATGGCCAGGATGGCAGAGGCGGTGTTGCGGCCAATGCCGGGCAATGCCAGCAACAGCTCCAGTTGTTGCGGAAACACCCCTCCATGGTGGAGGACGATCATTTGGGCCGTCTGATGCAAATGACGTGCACGTTGGTAATAGCCCAATCCCTGCCAATGGAAAAGTACTCGTTCCAGAGGGGCCTGCGCCAATGCCTGAAGCGTGGGGAATTCCCCCATAAAGCGCTGGTAATAGGGGAGTACCGTGACGACACCGGTCTGTTGCAGCATCACTTCAGATAGCCAGACAGAGTAAACATCGAGGTTGTCACGCCACGGTAACGACCGTTGGTGGTGGTCGTAAAACTCGAGTAAACGACGGGATAACAGTAAAAGTAAATCGGTGTCTTCTAATAGTGGCCCAACCATTGATGTTATACTTGCAGAGGGAGGGAGATTATAGTACGTTGGGCGGCATTGTAACACAATACAGGCAACCCAAAAACCAGCAGGATCGTTAAGTTGGCATGAAATTACTGGATCGCCTTTCAATTAGCCACAAGGTTGGCATCTCCTTTATCGCCATCGCTTACCTGTTTTTGTGGGTAATTCAGCGCCATTACGAGGTCCTTGAGCGGTCAGGACAGGAACTACTGAGCTGGCACCAATCTTCTGAG
Organism: Magnetococcales bacterium; assembly: GCA_015228995.1. Taxonomy (GTDB): domain Bacteria; phylum Pseudomonadota; class Magnetococcia; order Magnetococcales; family JADGCH01; genus JADGCH01. Next base: position 59 of record JADGCM010000164.1, on the reverse strand, counting down.
CAACGTGAGCTCATGGCGCTCGACCTGCATCGCCGCTTCCTGCAAACCCGTCACGCCGA
>JADGCM010000163.1 GCA_015228995.1 Magnetococcales bacterium | reverse complement strand
AACTTCTATGACCAACGATTCGCGGTCATTGGTCGTTATCAATTTTTGACGGTAGCCGATGACGTTTTCCAGTAAGCTTTGGTGGATTATTTTGTGTTCTTGTAATCCGCTGTAACCAAGTTGCTCAAGCTGTTGTTCTTCGTTTTTGAAGTGACTGGAAGTGTAGTCACACAGCTCGTCCATGATGCCACCGATGGCTGAGGCACCGAATCCAACCCGATGGGCATCTTCGAGCATTTCGAGTATGTTGAAAAGTTTCTGGTGCTCAGTATCAACATTGGCAACCCCGGTATTTAGGGAAGAATTCCAACGAAAAAGAGGTGGCATGACTGTACTCCGATGAGCCTTGCTGGATGTAGTGAAATTCCCATGGTTACCGTTATAAGGCCAGACGAAAACCGGTCTTCTTCAGAATGCGCTGACTGTAAAGCACGTCCGCACCGTCTAGGTGCGGCAACAGCTGCTGTCGAATGTGGTGAACGCGCCCAGCCACCGTCTCACGATCCGGACCATGGACCATGGCAAATAAGTTATAGGGCCAGTGTGGCGGATGACGCGGCCGGTGGTAACAGTGGGTCACAAAGCCCAAGTCGCCAACCTGTTGTCCCAGCTGGGCGATTTTCTCATCGGCCACATCCCATACCGTCATGGCATTGGCAACCAGTCCCAAACGGTAGTGGTTGGGGACCAGCCCGATGCGGCGGATGATACCGCAGTTAAGTAGCCGCTGCAATGTGCCGATAACGGCGCTTACCGGTTTATCCAGCCGATCGGCAAGGGCATGATAGGGGCGTTCGACCAGTGGCAATCCTTGTTGGGTGGCGGTGATGATCTCCCGTTCACCGGGATCAACCATCCCATCGGTAACGGTTGTCTGAGAGGGGCAGGCCACGGTATCGATCCCCTGCTCAGTAAGATAGAGCTGGAAACCGATACGAAATTCAGCCAACTTGGGCAAGTTAAGTAACTCACAGCCGGTAGCAGCCTCAATAGCGGCGAGGACCTCCGTTTGCCGGGCAATCGTCTCCGTGGCTACCACAAACCACAAGTTAAAATGGTGGTCACGGGCATAATTTTGCGATACTTCTGGAAAGGAATTGATCTGTTGTACCACCGCCTCGAAACGCTCCGTGGCCACCCGGGTGGCCACCAACGTTACCGTCCCACCCAACCGTTCGACGTGATACATCGGTGCAAAACGAGATAGATAGCCCTGTTGCAATAGCCAACCGATACGCTCAATAATCTTGGCCGCCTCGACAGGGCGGTTTAGAGAGGCAGACATCATCGCCGCCACTTGATCAAACGGGCGCTCACACAGGGGAAAATCACTTTGCCACTGATTGATCAAGGTTCGATCTGGCTCAGTGAGCACGAGGACCACCTGTGGGAGAGGGGGCTGGGAGGTGAGGGGAGGGATTGAAGTTATAATAGGCGCCACGCTGCTTAAAGCGACGCTGGCTAAATAGCACCTCACGCGGCAAATGAGTGAGCTGGCACTGCTGTACCATATGATCGATCTGCGCCAACACCTGCTGGCGCGCTTGTCCGTGGATCATGCAGTAAAGGTTAAAGGGCCAATGCGGCAGACAACGCCGCCGTTGATAACAGAGTGAGATAAAATCAAACTGAGTCAGTCGCTGCGCCGTATCGACAATAAGCGGATCGGGGATATTCCATACCACCATAGCGTTGGCACGATAGCCCAGCTCATGGTGGCGTACAATCAGTCCCATACGGCGGATAATCCCTTGCTGTTGTAACTGCTGCAGGCCAGCGATGACTTCAGCCTCGCTCCACCCCATGCGTTCGCCGATAGCCAAGTAGGGACGTGGCAGCAGCGGCAGCCCCTCCTGGATGGCACTAACCAGTTGTTGTTGACGATCGGTCAGGGCGAGCATCTGTTAGACTCCAACACAAGGGAAAGCCGAGGTTGATATGAAAATCGCTCTCCATGGGCATGGACAGGACCGACAGACCGGTATCGTGCTCAATGGCGCCAATAACGCGTGCTAGATGATCGGGATCGGTGGCGGTGACCACAAACCACAGATTGAGGCGATGCTCACGTTCGTAGTTATGATTAACTTCCGGATAGGCCGTCACCCGAGCTGCGACACTGGCTAATTGCTCAGCGGGTACCGCCATGGCAGCCAAGGTCGAGGCCCCTACTCGGCGATGGTTGATGACCACTCCTACCCGGCTGACGACGCCATTTTGTTGTAACTGTTGCAACCGCTCCAATACCGCCTCCTCGCTGCTACCGATTTGCGCGGCAATGTCAGCGTAAGGGTGCGGCGTCAGGGGGAACTGGTGCTGGAATTGGTCTAGCAATTGCCGATCCAGCGCTGTCAGTGAAGGACCGTCCATTTTCTCAAAACCCGATCCGGTGCGCTCTGGAGGTAAAGAAAATACCACTGGGATGGTTGGCCGGGATGGTCGCAATCGGCTGTAGCCGTTCGGTATCGTAAATATCGACCCGCTGCTCATCACGTACCGACAGCCATACCTGTTCCCCTTTGGGGGTGAATTCCAGGTGCATGATCCCCTTGCCTGGCTTGAGTGTGGCGCTAATCGTCAATGAGGGAACATCAATGACCTGGATGGTGTCGTTGTGGGGCAGAGCAAAATTGACCCATATTTGCCGTCCATCCGGACGGGCCATGGCAAATACCGGTTGTCCATGGACGCGGATACGTCCCACCTCTTGCCAACTGCGACGATCGACCACCAGCAGCTCATAACGACCAATGGCTGGTAGGAACAGCAGCTCCCCCGCTGCCGCCCAGCCGCGCAGATGAGGCATCTTGTAGACCGGTAGCTTCTCTTCGCCACGACCATACTGGGACAAAATGGGATGTACGCCCTGCTCAGGATGCCAAAGATCAAGCAGCGATAGACCATCTTCCCCAAACAGGCCCGCCAGATAGAAGCGTCCATCCGGTGTGATCAAACCGTCGTAAGGGTGGTCCCCAGCCCGAAATTTATGGACAATCGGCTGTGAGGGTTGGTGCATATCGGCGCACCAGATTTCGCTAGTATCAAAAAGACTGAAACAGAACTGTTGTCCAGGCGCATCGACGATGCCGACCACCTTGGAGCTTTGACCATTCGCCGTCACAGCGGCAATATCGGCCACCGGCTCCAAATTTTGGCTATCGAAAACACGCACCCCACCTGGCTCGTAATTGGCCACAGCGATCAACCGGCCGTCCTGAGAGATAGCACCGCCAATACTGTTGCCGGCTTGGACAATGCGCTTGACCAAAAGCCCCTGGAGCAGGTCAATTTTACTGAGGCCACCATCACGCCCAAAGATGAAAGCATAACGACCATCGCGGGAAAACACCGCCGCCGCATGCGATAAATCTCCCAAGCCGGAGAGGCTATGCAGGCTACGCTGGTTGGTGGTGTCAACGACTTGTACTTGGCCGGAGCTGCGCTCAATGACAATACCGAGGTCGCCGGTGCCGCGCAACAAATCCGCCCAGCCACTGGCGGCCGTCAAGAACCAGCACAACCACACAACAAGCCATCGCTTCATGGAGCCACTCCCTGACGCAGTTGTTGCACCAACCAACGGATTTCGTGGTGATTCAGTAATGGTTTCCAGGGGGGCATGGCGCTACCGGGTCGACCCTCGGTAATAACGGCGATTAAATCGTCGTCACTGCGATCCCGTAACACCGAGGCTGTCAATGGCGGCCCCAGCCCCCCTTTCAGAGTCAGACCATGGCAGGAGCCACAGTCATGTTGCAATA
>JADGCM010000162.1 GCA_015228995.1 Magnetococcales bacterium | reverse complement strand
ATACCAACACCATTCGTGATAAGTTGCGGGTTATGTTACAAATGGCAGTGATCCTGACCTTTGGCATCTCCAAGCCGGTCATTAAGGTGGGACGCATTGCCGGGCAGTTTGCCAAGCCACGATCCAGCCCGGTTGAAGAGCAAGAGGGGCTTAAACTGCCTAGTTTCCGTGGTGACTCGGTCAATGATGCCGAGTTCTCCGAGGATGCCCGCCGCCCTGATCCGAGTCGGCTAGAGCGCGCTTATTTCCAGTCGGCGAGTACGCTTAACCTATTACGGGCTTTCACCGGTGGCGGCTTTGCTGACTTGAACCGATTGCACACCTGGAATCAAGATTTTGTCGCCAATAGTCCACAAGGGCAACGTTACGCGGCCATGGCGACCCATCTCGGTGACGCGTTGCGGTTCATGGCCGCCATTGGTATTGATTCCAATACCACGCCCATTTTGTCGCACGTTGACTATTACACCAGTCACGAGGCGCTGATTCTGGAGTATGAGCAGGCGCTCACTCGGCAGGACCCGACCAGTGGTGGCTATTACGATTGTTCGGCGCACATGCTGTGGATTGGTGAACGGACCCGGCAGACCGACGGCGCCCACGTCGAATTCTTGCGTGGTATCCGTAACCCAATCGGTTGCAAGGTCGGTCCGAACATGACGCCGGACGAATTGCTGCGTCTGTGTGACTACCTCAACCCACGCAACGATCCAGGACGATTGACGCTTATTACCCGTTTCAGTCACACCCTGATCGCCAACTGTTTGCCGCCCCTGATCCGCGCCGTGCAGCGCGAAGGGCGTTCTGTGGTTTGGTGTTGCGATCCGATGCACGGCAACACTTTCAGTATTGGTCCCTACAAAACGCGTGATTTCGACCATATCCTGAGTGAACTGCAACAATTCTGTGCCATTCACAAGGCCGAAGGCACCATCCCCGGTGGGGTTCATTTTGAGCTAACCGGCGATAACGTCACCGAGTGCATCGGCGGCTCAATGGATCTGCGTGCCGAGCAGCTGTGTGAACGTTATGAAACCACCTGCGACCCACGTTTGAATGCCGAGCAAAGCCTGGAGATGGCGTTTCTCATCACCGAGATACTACACAAACAGCAATCTGAGGAGAGTACCGACCTATAACACCCGGTGACTCAGGCAGGGGATCATGTCGCGGCAACGTACCACCCGTGACAGATCCAACTCAGCCAAGGCGACTCCCTCTCCTTCTGGACACTGGGCCGAGACCGTGCCCCACGGTTCAACGATCATCGAATGGCCGTAGGTGCGCCGTCCACCCGGGTGGGTGCCCCACTGGTTGGGAGCTAGCACGAAGCAGAAGTTCTCGACCGCCCGGACGCGTACCAGCAGTTCCCAATGGTCTTTGCCGGTGGTGTGGGTAAAAGAGGAGGGGATGGCCAAAATGACAGCCTTCATGGCCGATAAATGGCGGTACAGCTCTGGAAAGCGCAGGTCATAACAAATGCTCAAACCGATAACCCCGAAAGGGGAGTCTACCACCACCGGGTCACGCCCCGGGTGGACCACGTCTGATTCGCGATAGGGTTCGCGGTTACCCAAGACGGCGTCAAACAGGTGAATTTTGTCGTAACGGGCACGAATGGTGCCATCGTCACCAATAAACAGGGAGCTGTTGGTCACCTTGTTGTCGCCGTTGGCAATCAAGCAGACCGAGCCGCCAATAATCCAGACCCCATGCTGCTTGGCAAACGACTGCAAGAAGGTCACCGTCGGACCATCGATTTTTTCACGATGAATCTGTTTTTCCTCTTCCGTACGGCCGAAAAACGAGAAAGTCTCTGGTAAAGAGAGCAACTGGGCACCGCGATGTACGGCGTCGCGCATCAGCCGATCAGCGACTTCTAGGTTGTGATCTCGGTCTGGTCCGGAGTTCATTTGGATCGCGGCCGCCAGGGTTTTGGTGCTCATCGGCTACTGTCCCAACAATTGGTCTAGTTTACCGGCTGCCTCCAAGGCGTGTAAATCGTCGCAGCCGCCCACATGATAGGCATCAATAAAAATCTGTGGCACGCTGCGACGACCATTGGCCCGTTCCACCATCGCATCGCGTTGTTCCGGATGCTCTGTCAGATTGATTTCTTGGTAGGTAACCCCCTTTTTCTGCAACAACGCTTTGGCACGGATGCAATAGGGACAGACCGTAGTTGTGTAGATAATCACTTCTGGTATCATAATTCGATCACTCACTCCATCATTGTTTTGCCTGCTCCATGGCCCTGGCCATACAAACCACTCCCACCCGGCTGATCCCCGCTTGCTTTAGAGCCGCCGTAGCAGCACGTACGGTGGCCCCGGTCGTCAAGACATCGTCTACCAATAGCACAGACCTCCCAGCACAGCGGTCCCCACTGCCAACGGCTTGGAAAGCATGCGCGACGTTGTGTTGCCGCATCCAGGCTCCCAATCGCGTCTGCGGTGTGGTCCAGCGCACACGATGCAGCACGTTCGTCGCTACCGGTTTTTGCAATAGATACGCCAATTTGTTGGCCAGTAAGGCGGATTGATTATAACGTCTGCTGATTAATCGCCACGGATGCAATGGCATGGGAACCACCCAATCGATGGGAATCTGTTGTTGTAGGGTAGGGTGGAGATGGGGCCAGCACAGTGTCACGATCAATTTCGCCCATTGGGTATGGTCAGAGAATTTTAAGCCGATCAGCAGCTGAGAAATGGGTGGGGCAAAGACAAAAGGGGCCAGGAGATAATCGGGCGCCAGTGGGTTATGGTCACAAGCGGAGCAGCTTGCTACGGCTGAGCCAGTTTCGCTACCGCAGCGCTGGCAAAATAGTTCCGGACTGAGTTGCAAGCCAGCAGAACAGTCTGGGCACAACTGGTCATGACGGGGCACGCCGACCCGGCAGCTGGGGCAGTGAGGTGGGAAGATAAAGTTCAGGAACGTGGCGAACATCATTTCAGTCTGATACAATAGAGCCCGTTAAGTCTTTGATCGGTTATTGGCAACAGGATCGTGACATGAAAACGGATCATGACAACATTTATCATCAAATTTACTCCCATCCTGAAATTTTAGCCGATCTAGTACGCCAGTTTATAACCGAGCCTTGGGTCGAACAACTGGACTTTGACCGCATGCAACCGGTCAAAACCAAGTACCAAATCATGCAAATGCCCAAGCGTGAGAGCGATATGGTCTGGAAAATCCCCTTGCGCCCTGGTGAACTTATCTACCTGTTATTGCTGCTGGAATTTCAATCCAAAGTCTACCGCTGGATGATCCTGCGCACCACCATCTACAGCTGTCTATTGTGGTTGCAGCTCCTACAGGAAAAACGGATCTCAGCCCGCAAACGGTTACCTCCCATCTTCCCGGTGGTGTTATACAATGGCGATAAACCCTGGTTAATGCCGGTACGACTGCACGATCTGATCGGTCTGCCCAGCCAGTCACCGTTATGGCCATTCCAACCAGATGGCCGGTTTTTCCTGATTGATGAAGGTCGTTACCCACAGGAAGAGCTCAAACAGCGTGACTCGCTGTCAGCTCTGATATTCCGTATCGAACAATGCACAGACCCAGAAGAATTCTCCTCCCTGCTTACCGAAGTAATCGCTTGGTTCGCACGTTATCCTGACCTGACTGAGCTCAAATCAGCCATCACCGCTCTGTTCCATAACGCCCTCACAACCATGGCCGGAGAGACACCGGTTCCGGTCCACGCATCTTTTGCCAATCTATTAGAGGAACCCACCATGTTGCGGACACGCATACAAA
>JADGCM010000161.1 GCA_015228995.1 Magnetococcales bacterium | reverse complement strand
TCTGAAAAGCGCCACCACAGTATCGGTAGGGTCACTATCAATAGAATAGCCACCCCAACCACCGACCTGAATAGCAGGCGCTGCCAGTGAGCCATGCGTCAAGTAAAACGTTTCAAAATTAAACAGGCGTTGGTGCCACCAAATCCAAACGAATTAGAAAGTGCATAGTGAATGGGCGCTGATCGGGCCGTGTGCGGGACATAATCCAGGTCACATTCGGCATCCGGCTCATCCAAGTTGATGGTCGGTGGGATAACTTGGTGATACAACGCCAGCGCCGTAAAAATAGCCTCGACCCCACCCGCTGCCCCTAACAAATGACCAGTCATCGACTTGGTAGAAGAGACCATCAGTTTGCGGGCATGATCACCACACAGACGCTTAATCGCGTTGCTTTCGATAACATCCCCTAACGGTGTTGAGGTGCCATGGGCGTTGACGTAATCGATGGCATCTGGGGACAAACGGGCATCTTTCAGAGCAGAGGCCATGCACCGCACCGCACCATCCCCGTCCGGCTCTGGAGCGGTGATGTGATAAGCATCCCCACACAGACCATAACCGACCAGCTCAGCGTAGATGGTCGCCCCCCGTCGCCGCGCATGCTCCAATTCTTCCAATACTACCACACCAGCCCCCTCGGACTCGACAAAGCCGTCGCGCTGACGATCCCACGGCCTTGAGGCCTGCTGTGGTTCATGGTTGCGGGTGGACAAGGCCCTGGCGGCAGCAAAGCCGCCGATGCTCAACTCGCAGATAGCCGCTTCGGCACCACCAGCGATCATTACATCGGCTTCACCGTATTTGATCAGGCGCATGGCGTCGCCAATCGCATGGGTACCCGTGGCACAGGCGGTGACCACCGAGTGGTTGGGACCTTTGAGCCCGTAGAGGATCGCCACGTGGCCAGAAATAAGATTGATCAACGACATAGGAATAAAGAAAGGAGAGATACGACGCGGCCCACTCTTGAGCAACTCAATGGCCTGGTTTTGAATCGCATTTAAGCCACCGATACCAGAACCGATAATCACACCAATACGTGCGGCATTGTCAGAGGTAACCGCAATACCCGCCTCACGCCAAGCCATCTGCGCCGCAGCGAGACCAAAATGGATAAAAAGATCCATCTTTTTGATCTCTTTTTTGGCCACCCATTCTTCGACGTTAAAGTCACGGCACTCGCCAGCGATGCGACAGGCGTACTCATCGGCGTTAAAACGGGTAATGGCACCAATGCCCGAACGCCCAGCAACTAGGTTCTCCCACGTTTTAGCCGTGCCCGTGCCCAGTGGCGTCACCAAGCCCGTGCCGGTAATAACAACTCTCCGTTCCACAGCAACCTATGCCTTCACCTGTTGGGTAATATAATCAATAGCCTGACGAACCGTTGTTACCTTTTCCGCGGCTTCGTCAGGAATCTCACAGGAGAACTCCTCCTCGAAGGCCATGATCAACTCGACCAAATCCAACGAGTCCGCGCCTAAGTCATCGGTAAACAGGGCATCCTCAGTGACTTGATTCGGATCGGCACCCAACTGGTCAATGACGATTTTGATCACACGCTGTGCGATATCACTCATGGTCTATTTTCCTCCTTATGACATATACATGCCACCATTAACAGGAATGGTGGCTCCAGTGATATAACGGGCCTGCTCGGAGACCAGAAAAGCGACAACGCCAGCCACATCTTCCGGTTTACCCATCACCCCCATCGGAATTTGTGCAAGCATAGCCTGTTGCACCTCTGGTTTCAATGATTCTGTCATCCTGGTAGCGATAAAACCGGGAGCAACACAATTAACGGTGATGCCACGACTGGCGACCTCACGGGCCACCGTTTTGGTGAAGCCGATCAAACCCGCCTTGGAGGCCGCATAATTGGCCTGTCCCGGGTTGCCGGTAGCGGCCACCACCGAAGAAATATTGACAATGCGTCCATAGCGGGCTTTCATCATTGGCTTCAGCGCCAACCGCGTTAAGCGGAAAGCGCTGGTCAAGTTAACCGCCAGTACCTGCTCCCATTCCTCATCTTTCATGCGCACCAATAGATTGTCGCGGGTAATACCCGCATTGTTGACCAGGATGTCAAGCCGACCAAAACGGTCCAGCGTGGTTAGCATGAGCCGTTCCAGAGAATCGATCGAAGAGGCATCGGACTCAGTGCCAACGGAATCGGGTGACAAACGCTGTACCGCCGCCAAAGCCTCTGGAATACGGTCGGGTTCGTTGCTGGTAACCACCAGCCGCGCCCCAAGAGCAGCCAATGCCAAAGCGGTAGCTTGACCAATTCCACCCGTTGACCCGGTGACGATTGCAACATGATCCTTGAGCATTTTGCCCCCTTTCTATTGTGTATGGCTTCGTTGGATCGTTAAAGCAGCGCGGCGAAGCGCTCCAGATGGGCCGGTTCGGCCATGCTAAACACCTTTACCTCTGGAGCAATACGCTTGACAAGCCCCGCCAACACTTTACCGCTGCCTAATTCCACAAACAGATCTACCCCAAGTTGCACCAAGCGACGAATCGACTCCTCCCAACGCACCGCAGCGGTGACCTGCTGCACCAATAATTGGCGGATACGAGCATGATCACGCACCGGCTCAGCTGTTACGTTGGCAACCAACGGCACCGTTAGGTCGGTCATCGTTGCCTGCTGCAAAGCAGTCGCCATAATGTCGGCAGCTGGCTGCATCAACGGACAGTGAAACGGGGCCGAAACCGGCAACAGCAATGACCGCTTGGCCCCGTGCTGCTTGGCCAGTTCCATGACGGCCGCAACAGTCTGTTGATGACCCGATACCACCACTTGTCCAGGGGCATTGTAGTTGGCTGCTAAACAGAGCCCACCCACAGTCGCCATGGCCTGCTGGCAGACAGTGTCAATCGTGGTGGCGTCCAGGTTCAGGATAGCCGCCATGGCCCCGACCCCAACCGGCACCGCTTGCTGCATCGCCTCACCCCGCAACCGCACCAAACGCAAGGCGGTAGCCAAATCGAAACCGCCGGCGGCACAAATAGCGCTATACTCCCCCAACGAGTGGCCCGCTACGTAGTCGGGCACACATCCGGTACGTTCGGACAGCAAGCGGAAAGCCGCTAGGCTAACAGCTAGCAAGGCTGGTTGACAATTTTTGGTCAAGCGCAGTTCATCTTCTGGCCCATCGAACATCAATCGTGTCAGAGCCATGCCTGTTTGTTGGTCCGCCTCGGCGAAACAAGCCGCGACGCTGCCGCCGCACTGCTGCAACGCGACGCCCATACCAATCTCTTGTGAACCCTGACCCGGAAACAACAAGGCCACCTTTGCCATCTATACCACCAATTGATTGTATTGTTGCGGTTATCAAACAACCGGGAATTGTGCCTGAATAATGCGGTTCGTGCAAGGGCAGCCTTAATAGATGCGAAAAGCGGGACATTTCGAAGAGTCAGCGTTCTTTGCACCCCTCCCCAGGTCTAGCAGTTATCACGAATTACACATACTGCTACACGACCAAGCGGTGAGCCAGCCTATCGACGTTGAAAGACCTTGCAGCGCTTGGCCTTGAGTGATGCAGGCTGTGTCGCTTCAGGCAATTCTGGTATGTTTACAACCTCTACCTACGGGAATGGTGACCAAAAGCCAAACCGTCCGTTTTGGCCATTATTCCATGAATATACTACTAAAATTTGCTCGCTGTTAATATCCCTTGGCGACGTGCAGCATGCGATGATTTGCGCTTTGCTAGTGATTTTGATAGACTCAAATCCGGTTTCCGCTGGTCGTCTCATAGTGAGGGTTGTTTATCATG
>JADGCM010000160.1 GCA_015228995.1 Magnetococcales bacterium | reverse complement strand
ATTCATACGATATTGGCATGCCGATCAGTGGGCTGGATCGGGCGGCTGCGTTAGCGGGTGTGCAGTTATTTCACGCTGGCACAGCACGCAAACGCGATCAAATTGTTACCAACGGTGGCCGGGTGATGGGTGTGACAGCCTTGGCAGCCAACACCAGAGCGGCCAAGCAATTGGCTTATGAGGCGGTGCGTATGGTCCATTGGTCACAGGCCTATTATCGACGTGATATTGGCTATCGGGCGATTAACCGGGAAATTGAGCGGGAGGCGGAGTAGAGGATGATGCAGCAACCACTGGTGGCGGTTTTGATGGGGTCGGATTCCGACTGGCCGATCATGCGCGAGTCTGCCAAGATATTACAGCAATTTCAGGTTCCATTTGAAGTGTTGGTGACCTCCGCTCATCGAACACCGGAAAGGACTTATGATTATGCAGCAACGGTGGCAGATCGTGGCATCCGGTTGATCATTGTTGGCGCGGGTGCGGCGGCCCATTTAGCGGGTGTGGTAGCGGCGGTCACTCCCTTACCCGTCATCGCGGTGCCACTAGAAGCGACATCCTTGGCCGGTTTAGATGCTTTGTTATCGACCGTGCAGATGCCGGGCAGTGTGCCAGTGGCCGCTATGGCGATTGGTAAGCCAGGAGCCCGTAATGCAGCCCTATTTGCGATCCGTATTTTAGCCCTGTCCGATGTGTCGTTACGGGGACGGATGGTTGAATTTCGTCAAGATATGGCGCTGTCGGTTGAGGAGAAAGACCGCGAGCTGCAAGTGATGGTAGCAGCCGAGTTTGATCAGGCGACGGTGACCCTTGCCGTCTGATTTTGAAGAGACCCTCACGGCAGCGGTAACGGTTTTGCGACAGGGGGGCATCGTCGCTTATCCTGCCGAGACCTTGTTTGGCCTCGGGGTCGATCCATTTCAAGAGGCGGCTGTGCAGCGGTTACAGCAATTGAAAGGTCGACCGGCGGCGAAGAGTGGGCTGATCCTACTGCTCCCTGACTGGGCTTTTTTGCCCATGGTGGCCTGTGAGCCATCGCCACTGGCTTGGCGTCTGATGAGGCAGTTTTGGCCTGGTCCGCTAACGCTGGTGCTTTCAGCCCAACCAACGCTTCCCAATTGGCTCGTAGGTCCGGACCGCACCGTGGCGGTCCGTATTCCCGCTGCCCCTGTGGCCATGGCTTTGTTGTCAGCTTGGGGGGGGCCTCTGATTTCGACGAGTGCCAACCGGAGCGGCTTGCCACCAGCCCGCTGTGTCGAGGATGTGCGTCGGCTATGGCCGAGCCAGTTGTATATCGTTCCCGATCAGGGGACATTGTTTGACAGTGGTGGCAGTCCGTCAACGTTGGTCGATTTGCATACAGACCGGGCGTTATTACTGCGTGCGGGGGCCATACCGGCAGCATGGTTGCGCCAGTGGCTGCCAGATTTGTTTGAGGTATAAAAAATTGAGCTATCGTCGGTTGGCGGCGTGGATAGCCGTGGTGATCTTGGGGGCGGGCGCAGGGCTGCTGACTCTGATTGCTGGTGTTGACGCGCGTGATATGCCCTGGGTCAAGCGCTTGGCCATAGCTGGTATGACTTGTCTAACTTTGGCGCTTGCATGGTTCAGCCACCGTCTTATCCGCAGCCTCGATCCAGAGGACGACATCCGCAATCCAGATTTGTTTACATTGTTGCAATTATATCTATTCGAGTTATGGCAATCGATATTGCGTCATGCTTCATGGCGGTATGATACGGTTCGATCGCGCAGCCGGTCTGCACAATTAGCGGCGCAACGTGGTTTTACCACCTTTCTGGCGGAGGAGATGGTGGCAATACGGCGGCGTAAGGCCGATCAGCAGGTAGAATAGGGGGGACCATGTGGAAAACAATCCTACTACTCATCGTCATGGCTATTATTGCTTTATTTGCGTTTGGATTGGGGCACGATCCGCGCGAGATTCCCTCTCCCCTTAAAAATCGTCCAGCGCCGCCATTTTCTCTGGAGTCTGTTCAAGAGCAGCAGCCAGCGGTGACGCTGGCTGATTATCGTGGCCGTTGGTTGTTGGTCAATTTTTGGGGATCGTGGTGTGTGAGTTGTGTAGCGGAGCATCCTTATCTCATCGAGTTGGCCGCTATGAGTCGGAAGAGGGGTGATTTTGCTATAGTTGGTATCGACTTTCGTGATAGCCGTAGTGGAGCCCAGGCCTTTTTAGCGCGCCACGGCAATCCTGGCTACGCGCAGGGGTTTGATCCACAGCAGCGGGTAGCGATTGATTGGGGCGTCTATGGGGCGCCAGAGAGCTATGTTGTCGACCCAGAAGGGATCATTCGTTTGAAACAAGCGGGTCCGCTTTATCCAGGCTGGTTTGAACAGCGGTTACGGCCGTTGTTGGAGTAATCGGGCACTGACTAGGATATCCGGTATGTAATTTGCTTGCGATACAATCGTAGCTCGATGCTACGGTCTCTCCGTTTTTATACCAAGATTTTACTGATTGGGGTCTTTTATGGCGATATTTTCTGTATCTAGGAGCGGTAGTGTTGTAGCTGGAACGGATGGCACCGATACCGTTACGCTCAAAATAGACGGAGAACTGTACGTCAGTAAAGTGGAGAGTGTGATTGGTTCCACCAAGGCCGATACGCTAACGCTGTTGGCATCGGGTGATGCCGTGACGGTCTCCGATATAGAACTGGTGATTGGTAGCGGTGGTGTCGATACCATCGCCTTGATAGGTAATACCAGATTAGTAAATTATCGAGTTGAATCCATCATTGGATCGAGCGGTATTGAGACGGTGGTCATGGCTGCTAAGGGGATTTTGACAGTAACTGATATCGATTCGGTTATTGGCAGCAACGGCAACGATACAGTCAATATGTTGGGTAGTGGCAGTTTGCTACTGGCGCGTGTGGAGTCACTCATCGGCTCGGACGGCGCTGAAACGGTGACGATGGCGACTAGAGGGATTTTGACAGCAGCCAACATCGATACCCTGATTGGTTCGACCAAAAAAGACACCTTACATATCATTGGTAGTAACTCGATAGCGATTGATCGTGTCGAAAGTGTGGTCGGAACCACCGATAGTGAGACGGTATCACTGATTAATGCTGGCGATTTAGTAGCCATCGATGCTGACTCTGTCGTTGGCTCAAGTGGCTACGACACCCTGACCTTGTCTGGTGGTTTGGTGGTGATCAGCGGTATTGAGCAGATCACCGGCGGTGCTGGCACCGACACGGTCGACATCATCGCTGCCGATGTCGTTGTTTTGCAGGGGGGGGTCGAATCGGTTGTCGCTGGCAGTGGTGTGGAGACGGTTGTGCTGTCAGTGGCGCAGGGGGTGGTCGTTTCTGGGGTGGATTCTATTGTTGGCGCCGCCGGGATCGATACCATTGGTTTGGTTGTGGCCACGAGCGCCAGCATAAGCGGTATTGAGTCAGTCGTTGGTAGCAGTGGTATGGAGACCGTTACCTTATTGACGGCCCAGATGATCACAACGGTTGCCGTGAACTCTGTGGTTGGTTCAAGTGGGAACGATACCCTTGATCTATCTGCATCTGAAAGCGTTACGGTGAGTGCCATCGATACAGTCGTGGCGAGTGCTGCGGTTGAAACGGTCGTGCTGTCCGTGGCGCAAGCGCTGGTGGTTGCTGATGTAGACTCCGTAGTTGGTTCGTCCGGCAGTGATACCCTGAACCTATTAGAGGCTGAGGATGTTGTCGTAACAGGTGTTGAAACAGTTATCGGTTCAACGCGAGTAGATATACTAAAATTAAACAATTCAGATGTTGTCTATGTACGTGA
>JADGCM010000159.1 GCA_015228995.1 Magnetococcales bacterium | reverse complement strand
ATGACGTCGTCTAAACTCTGGCCGTTCAAGCGCCGCTTAAGCCGTTCGGTTAAAGGCTTTTCTGCTGTCGGAGCTGTTTTTAGGTTGTTACGGTCGGTGGGCGGACGGTCATTCCGTACCAAGTCAGTTGAGGGGTGCGGGTGGTCCGTGGTCATGGCGTTGCTCCTTAGAATGTCCAACTATGTTGACCACCAGAGTGCCACAATTTGCCCTTAAAATCCAGCGATTGGTTGTCGAAGATAAAATAGAATGACCTTATACTTATTGATAAAACGGTTTTTCCGAGTGCTGCCGCCACCAGCGGCGATGGTCTTTACGCGCGAACCGCTGATGCAGCGCTTCTGGGGCAGTGGTGTCCTGTTTATGGTGACCGGCTTTGGTCTGGGACTGTGGCTTTGGTTGCAGCAGCAGGGGTGGCCGGTTGCGCCATCGTGGTTGGGGGACAGTTGGCAACCGCGATCGGTCCATGCCGGTTGGCAAGTCATCTATTTCAGTAGCGCCTTTTTGCTGGGATTTGCTTTGCAAGCCGGTCCGCATCTGTTGGGAAGCCCGCCGCCGCCGTTGCTGCCGGCCCTGCGGCTGCTGGGGTTGCTGCTATTGGGCTGGCTGCTCTCCTGGATTCCGGATGCGACGGTGGGGATCGTCAGCCAGTTGGTGACCGCTGCCAGCTTGTTATGGGCGGTGGGGCTGTTAGTGATTATGGTTCGCTCTGGTTTGCCGGCTCACATGGCTGGCATTGGCTTGCCGTTGGCGGCTGGGATCGCTTGGCTAGCAGTGGCGGTGTGGCTGCCCCTGGAACAGCCCCGCTGGGGGATGTGGGCGCTATGGCTGGGGCCAATGACCGTTATCTTGGCGGCGGCGCAGCAGCTGATCGCCAATGTCTTGGGAGGCCAACGGTTGGTCGGTCGGGCCGGTGTCGGATTTGCCCTGCTGCTAACGCTTTGTTGGGGGTTGACGACGCTGGCCGCCGTAGCGGACCACGATCATAGCTGGCGGCTGGCGGGCTTAATTTGGCTGATTACGTTGTTGTGGTATTGGGTCAAGACCAATCTCTGGCAAGCCTTGCGTCAAACTGGTTGGCAATCGATTACCCTAGCGTTGGCCTGTGGTCTCACGGCGCCGCTGTTGACAGCGCTATGGCTGTTGCTAGCAGGAGGGGTCGATCTGGACCGGATGATCCACTTGTTGGCGCTTGGGGCGGTTGTGCCATTGATTTTAGCCGTTGCTGCCCGGGTCACAACCTTTTTTTCAGGGGGCTATGTGTTGCCAGAGCCGTGGTTGATGGTCGTGCTTGGCCTGTGGCTCGGGGTGGTGCTGTTGCGGGTTTTGCCGCCATTGCCAGCCGCCGCCATCCATTTGGATGGCTGGTTGCCAGCGGTGGTGGTGGTGATTGTGTTGCTGTTAGGGGTCTGGATCAACGGCCTAGTCCGCCGTCTGTGGGTGATCCACACCAGAGCCCGGGCCATGCGCGGCCAGAGCTAAAACCGGCAAGGCCACATATCAGGCGACATGCAAAAATGACCCTACACGTAAGCGGTGCTTTATCCTGGCCATTTACAACGCGGTGCGTTACTATGACCCGATGATCAGGAATTTCCGCTGCAAGGACACCGAGAGAGTATTTCGTGGGCAGGCCGCGAAGCGGTTTCCCCAGGGCCTTCTAAAACGGGCTAAAATGCGCCTGGACCGGATTGATGCCGCCGCCGCGCTCGATGACTTGCGCATTCCTCCTTCGCATCACCTGGAGACATTGCATGGGGATTGTTTGGGTGGGGCAGCACAGCATTCGCATCAACGATCAGTGGCGCATCTGCTTCGTTTGGTCGGGTTGCGACGCGTGTGACGTGGAGATCGTGGATTACCATTGAGGATACAGACCATGAGCGACATTCCACCTATTCACCCAGGAGAACACCTTGCCGAGTTTTTGGAAGAATTCCATATCTCCCAACATCGCTTGGCTAAGGAGATCGGTGTACGTCCGCGCCGGGTGAACGAGATCATCCACGGCAAGCGCAGCATTTCCGCCGACACGGCCTTGCGTCTTGGACACTTTTTCGGAACGACCCCAGAGTTTTGGATGAACTTGCAGTCCCGCTACGCCTTAGAGTCGGAACGAGAGCGTCTGGTAAGTGACCTGAATCGGATTCGTCCATGCGCGATAAAGGTTAAAACCGACCTCCACTTAAGGTAGGACAGCCCCCCGTCTTTACCCTTTCCGGGATGGGATAAGCACCCGTATGAACCTCACCCCCAGTCCCTCTCCATAAATGGAGAGGGGGGGTAAAAACAGTATCGTGTCTCCCCCTCGCCATTCATGGAGAGGGGGACTAAGGGGGTGGGGTCTGCATGGAGAGCTCACCGACACCTGTGTGCATTATGGTAGCCCCTTGTGGGAGAGGGTAGGGTGAGGGGAAATCAATAACGATCAAACTCATCGTCAGAATGGTCACTGTGCTTGTCCACAATGGCCTTGCCAGCGGCCGGTTTGGGTAGGGCTTTGGCGGCGGCATGTCTGGCCGGTAGGGCCTTGTGGGGCGGCTGCGGCGCCGGCCGATGTGTTGGCGCAGCTGGACGCTGGCCAGACGACTGGTTTCCAACCTGGAAGAAGGAGATACTCTGTTGCAGCTGCGAGGCCATGCCGCTTAACTCGTCGGTGGTAGCGGCCATCTCTTCAGAAGCGCCCGCGTTTTGTTGAATTACTTGATCAAGCTGCTGAATGGCCTTATTGATCTGGTCAGCCCCTTGATTTTGTTCACGCGAAGCAGCGGCGATCTCTTGCACCAGTTCAGAGGTCCTCTTGATGTCGGGAACCAGTTTGTTGATGATGACCCCAGCCTTTTCGGCAACATGGACGCTGGACGCCGACAGCTGGCTGATCTCTCCGGCAGCGGTTTGGCTGCGCTCGGCCAGTTTGCGTACTTCAGCAGCGACCACAGCAAAGCCTTTGCCCTGTTCCCCAGCTCGGGCTGCTTCGATGGCAGCGTTGAGAGCCAGCAGGTTGGTTTGACGGGCAATCTCTTCGATGATACCGATCTTGCTGGCAATTTCTTTCATGGCCGTGACCGCCTGCAACACCGCCTCCCCGCCAGCAACGGCGTCGTTGGCAGCGGTAGCAGCTATCTTTTCAGTAGTTTGGGCATTGTCGGTGGTCTGTTGAATGTTACCGGTCATCTCTTCCATAGCGGCTGAGGTCTCTTCGACACTGGCGGCTTGTTCAGTGGCTCCTTGGGCAATTTGTTGCCCCGACGCAGAGAGCTCGGTGGCATTGCTACTGACCCGGCTGGACGACTCCCGTACCTCCATCACGACCGACTTCAACTTATCCACCATGTTGCGCAAAGCCTCGGCCAATTGACCGACTTCGTCTTTTTGGTTGACCTGGATCGATTGGGTCAGGTCACCGCTGGCCAACGCCTGCGCCAGCTTCACCCCCTCGCCGAGAGGCAAGGTAATCGAACGAGAAATGCCCAATCCCATCAGCATGCCAAAGACGACTGCGGCTAAAATCATACCGATCATCAGGGCACGGCTATTTTCGTAAAGCACGGTATTATCGTCGGAGGCCTTCTTGGCCACTTCTTCCTTGAGCTTCGCTAACTCGTCCAGTGCACCATCCATCGCTGTCAGTTTTTCGCGGGCCTTGCCGAAGCTCAACACCAGGGCCTTGTCCGCCTCGCCAGCTTGGACCAGACGTACCACCTCTTCTTGCACTGGTTTCCACTCGGCATAAGCAGCTTCCGCACGAGCAACGGTCGCCTTACCCCGCTCGGTATAAAATTTGGTTCTCACTTCCGCGAGATCTTTCTGCAGCCGGGCA
>JADGCM010000158.1 GCA_015228995.1 Magnetococcales bacterium | reverse complement strand
TGCTCAGGCTGGTTGCCTAGTGTGAAAAACTCACAAACCGTGAAACTTCAGTTTAATAATTATGAAATAACGAAATTTTTCTGCCACTCATGCAGCAGAATGACCCGTCCGGGGGCAACACCAATGGCCATCAGTCGGTTTCTTGTATCTGTTGAGAAGGTAACCATGAGGCAATCCCCTCGATGATCAGAGGTTATTATTTGCTGCTCTGATGCCACCTCAACAACCAAGTCCGGCCATAAAGCCCGTAGTTGTCCAACAAACTGCCCCGAGCCCGCCGTAAACGGCATGTCGTCCATCAGCATCAGCTTACCAGCCGGGATGTTGTCTACCTGCTCTTTGATGGCTTGAAACGCCGCCATAAAGCCATATTGCTGTTCCCACTCCTGAACCGACTGGCTGCCAATATGCTGAACATTTTTCCACATCACAACGCGTTTCAACAACTCTGAGGCGGCAATATAATCCTTATCGTAGTGCATCAAAGCGTAGGCGTACATTAAGATGGTATCCATCGCCGATTTATTAACAATCTCTAATAGGTTTGCACGCGAATGGCTCGGCACTCCGCCATGGTAGCCAGCCCCCTTCAGGGCCCAGAACAGCTGTACATCCGTCGCATGGAGCAGATGCTCCGCTTCCTTGGTTAATAGTCGCTGCCCCTCACGCTGCTTACCCCGCAAGCCTTCGATGCGATGAACATCTAAATTATTGTTTTGAAGATAAAAAGGCTGGGGATCGAAGACGATATCACCATAGTCTAACATCCGGAACATGTGGTTAAATGGGAAATAGAGCTTATGGGTGCTATAGCCAATATGGCTATAAATATCGGTCCTAAAGATCGAATTTTCTGGTGATGCGTTGGTATTGACAATAAATTCAAATAAATTAATACTATCCGATTTTTTGAACAGACGGACATCATCAAAACCACCAAATATGGTGGTACTGCCTCTAGACACATCGTGGAGTTGCCAAGGAGCAAAGTAGGAAACCACCGTCGGATTGGCCTCCAGATAGCTAATGATGGTCAATACCCGCTCTGGAATCAACCGATCATCGTCGGCTAGGTAGGTGGCATAACGACCCCGCGCCGACCGATAGAGAGCCACCATGTTACGAAAAGAACCGATGTTATGGTCATAACGCACCGATCGAATCATCGGCAGATGCTGTGCCTTAACTTCTTCAATTACGGCACTGGTATGGTCTGGCGAAGCGTCATCTGAAACCAAAATCTCGACAGCAAACGGCCACTCCTTGACATACATCAAGCTCAACAGCGTCTCGCGCAAAACCTCGGCACGATTAAAAGTAGGCAGACAGATGGTTAGCATGATTTCCATTGCAATCGATCCTAAAAAAATGAGAGTATCTAACGATCCTTGCACCCCTCACCCTGCCCTCTCCCACAAGGGGAGAGGTGAAGAAGCTGCCTCATGCTCCCCTCTCCACCTGTGGGAGAGGGGGCCGGGGGGGTGAGGGGGCCATACACATAAACAGCGAACACAAGGTTTTACTATGGGACTGTTGGCACGTATTGGCGCCATTGTTTTATTGGCCGTCTTGATCTACCAGTTATGGAAGCGGTGGCGGTCTCAAGCTGGCCGATCACCCGCACAGGCCCAACAACCTAACCCAAGCCGATCGGACCGGACCCAGGCAGAACAAAACAGCGGCTCCGACGCCGACTTGGTCCGTTGCCACCACTGCCGCACCTTGGTACCACGTGCACAGGCCATCACCACCTCTTTCGGGCAGATTTACTGTGGTACCCCCTGCCTACAGCAAGCCAACCAAGCCGACTCATGACCGACGCCGGCCATGTTGGAATATTTGCACCAATTCTCGTAGTTCGTGCAGGCGTAATAACCAAGCAACTGCGATAAATAGCAGCATTGCCACGGCGATCCCCCCCGTCAGTACCAGTGCCTGACGGAACGTGCCGGCGTGCTGCTGCCACAAAAACGTCTGCCACAATTCCAAAAATAACGCCATGGCCACGCTGGCCAATGTGGTGCGCCACACGGCAGACCAAAATGTCCGGCCCATACGGTAACCAATGTATCGATTGAGATAATACAACAACAAGCCAACATTGACAAAAGCGGCTAAGGAGGTTGCTAGGGCCAAACCAACATGTTGCAAAGGCACCATCAGTAGCAAATTAAGCCCCATGTTGGTGAGCATGGCGACGATGGCCACCCGCACCGGAGTACGGGTATCCTTCATGGCATAGAATGCCGGGGCGATGACCTTAATGGCTGAAAAAGCCAGCAGGCCGCTGCCGTAAGCCAGTAAAGCCCGTGCGGTCAATTCGGTACTACGGCTGTCGAAGGCGCCCCCCTCAAACAATAGCGTCAGCAGTGGTTCCCGCAACAACAACAGCCCCACCGTAGCCGGGATGTTGACAATGACCACCAAGCGCAGGGCAAAATCAAGGTCGTGCTTGAGTCCGTCAATATCAGCACGGCTTGCCTTGTCCGACAAGGCTGGTAGAATAGCGGTGCCCATGGCGATGCCGATTAGCCCGAGCGGAAACTCCACGAGACGATCAGCATAATAGAGGTAGGATATCGACCCCTCCGGCAACCACGAGGCAATGAATAAATCGAATAATAGGTTAATTTGGGCAACCGAAACCCCGAGCACCGACGGCCCCATCAGGAGGAGGATGCGTCGGATGGCGGGATGATGGGGATCCCATCGCCAGCGAAACGGGGTACCCACACCAGACAAGGCTGGCCACTGAATCATCAGCTGAATCATGCCGCCGATTAAAACACCGACCGCCAAGCCCATGGTCGGTTGGGTGAACAGCGGCGCTAGACCAATGGCACCGCCAATCAAGGTGAGGTTGAGTATAATCGGCGTCGCCGCTGGCACCACGAAACGGCGATAGCTATTCAGTACGCCACCCGCTAGAGCGACTAACGAAATGAACAGGATATAAGGGAAAGTGACCCGTGTTAAATCAATAGCCAACTCAAATTTGGCGGCGTCAGCCTTAAAGCCAGGGGCGACAACGGCAATGATCAGAGGCATCAGCAATTCGCCGATGGTCACCACCGCCAACAGCACCAGTGCCAGCATGGTGAAAACCGATTGCACCACGGCGCGAATTTCTTGCGGGTCTCCTTGGGCACGGTAGTCACTAAAAACCGGCACAAAGGCGGTGCTAAACGCCCCCTCGGAAAAGAGTCGCCGGAGAAAATTGGGGAGTTTCAATGCCACAAAAAAGGCGTCTGCCGCCATACCGGCACCAAACATGCGGGCAATGACCACGTCACGAATGAAGCCGAGAATGCGGGACAACATCGTAAAAGAGCTGATCACCCCAACGGCCCGGATCAGGTTGGAGCGGCTACTATTTCCCATTTATCCCATCAACCGTTATCACAAGGAGTCCATAGCATCACCATGGCCGATCAAAAGCACTTACTCGACACCTTCCCCAATCCAGCACCACATCGCGGCTATGAGATCACTATGGGTTGCCCGGAGTTTACCTGCGTTTGCCCCAAAACTGGACAACCCGACTTTGCCGATATCAGTATCCACTACATTCCGGACCAGATTTGTGTGGAACTAAAGTCACTCAAGCTCTACCTGTGGAGCTATCGCGACCAAGGCGCCTTTCACGAAGCCGTCATCAATCGTATGCTTGACGATTTATTGGCGGTAGTGCAACCACGGGCCATGACCATTACCGGTACCTTCAACGTGCGCGGCGGCATCCGCACGGTGGTCACAGCCCGCTACCCGGAGCCTCAGTCGATCAGGCCTGAGCCTGCTGCGCCAATTTTTGTTGATCCAACTTCT
>JADGCM010000157.1 GCA_015228995.1 Magnetococcales bacterium | reverse complement strand
CATTTCGTTGGTGGCAGCCATTTCCAGGTTAAGCTTGATCTGCAAAACTCTGAGCAACTGTCGAACATCGTGCTCTTGGATATGGCGCCGATCCTCACGCAGGTGGACAGTAATCCCATCCGCACCGGCCAGTTCCGCTAACGATGCCACCAATACCGGATCTGGATAACTGGTCTGGCGTGCTTGACGCAACGTGGCAACATGATCGATGTTGACGCCTAGTTTAACCATTGCATTCTCCGTGTATGCACCTAACTCCCACTGCATCCGAATCATACGCTACTTGTAGGGCTTGGTCAACTTCTGTACAATAGCCGCGTCTTTAGATAGTGAAGATATAGAAAGTGAGAGGTATGATCAGAAAAGTCCTGAATGTGGGGGGTAACAGCAAAGATGTTCCCATTCCACCACACTATGCTGATTGGCAGCATATCTTGTTAGACATTGACCCGGCTGGTAACCCGGACGTTATCTGTGACGCTAGAGAGTTGCTGAGTCTGCCCGGGTCAGAATACGATTCGATCTATTGTTCGCATAATTTGGAGCACTATTACCAACACGATGTGGAAAAAGTCTTGAAGGGCTTTATGCACCTGCTCAAACCGAGTGGCTTCGCTTTTATCCGTGTACCGGATATGGGCGTATTAATGCGGAAAGTGGCCGAGGATGACCTAGACTTGGATGACAAATTGTCCCCTGGAATTAGTGTCAGAGGTTTTATTTATGGTACAATAGAACCCGGCGGTAGCGACTTTTGGACCCACAAGACCGGTTTCACCAGAAAGACGCTGTCGTTGGCGCTGCAAGCGGCTGGATTCCCTTGGGTTGCTGTTTTTGGGGGCAACCTGAGCATTCATTACACCAGTAGTGGTATGGAAATTGTGGCCTTTGCGTTCAAAGAACAGCCGGATGAATATACTTCTAAACTACTTGATTTGCCTGGTTTATTAACCCTACCCAGTCGGCCACTATGATTGAATCTGTTGCCCCCAATACCGATATTGAGCCGCGTCTGGTCTGTGGCATCGGCCCAGCGCTGGCGTTATTGGCAGATACCACGCAGGGGGTCGAGTCGGCCCTGTTTCTGCGCGGTGGGCGAGGGGAGCGATTTGAGTCAGTGGTGCAACTGGCGCGGCAAAGGGGCATCAAAATCCGCTTTGTCGAACGGGCATCATTAGATCGTGCCAGCGCCGGAGTGGTCCATCAGGGGGTGGTTCTAGTGGCCGCCTTGCAACTGCAACCGACGTGGGAGTTATTTTTAGAGACGTTGCAGCAGCAACTCGTGCAAAATGACCGCAGTCCGGTGCTGGTGGTGTTAGATGGTATCGAAGATCCGCGCAATTTGGGAGCTATCTTACGATCGGCTCATGCTTTTGGGGCCGTAGCGGTGATCCGCACCAAAGATCGGGCGGCGCCGTTGAATGCCGCCGCTGAAAAAAGTGCCTCTGGTGCGGCGGCGTACATCCCCTGTGTCACTGTGACTAATTTAGCACGGGCATTGGATCAGCTGGCGGCGTTGGGGGTGCGGTTGTGTGGCCTAGCCGCTGATGCCACTGAGTCATTAATCGCAGCTGACCTGACTGGACCGTTGGCCTTGTTACTGGGTGGCGAGGCCAACGGTTTACGCCGTCTGACCCGACAACGCTGCCACATCCTATTGTCTATCCCCATGGAAGCGGGCGAAATTGGTTCCCTCAATGTTGCGGTTGCTGCAAGTGTGGCCTTGTATGAAGTCGCGCGGCAGCGTATGCTGTCAAAGTAGAGTTATCCTTATGATGAAGTTACCATTGTATCGTTTGAGGAACTATAGCCATGGCAATGACCGTCAATCAGAACGGGCAAGATATCCGTATTGAGTTACCGGATCGTTTTGTCTTTACGCTGCACAACGATTTTCGTCACACCTACGAGTCCTACCTGGCACCGCGTCCAGGACGTAAATTTGTCATCGACTTTGCTAAAACGAGTTACATGGACAGTGCTGCACTGGGCATGTTGTTGGTGATGCGCGAGGCCGTTGGCGGCGATACGGTACCGATCCACTTGGTTAATGCCCGGCCAGCGGTCCGCAAGATATTGGAGGCTGCCTTCTTCCACGAATTGTTCAAGCTCGTCTGATGCGTTCCTCCCCGAGCCAGCGTTTGTTGGCAACGGAGCAATCTTTGGACGACATTGCCGACGAGATTGCCTCTCTACATTACCGGGCCCCGTGTGACGAGGTGATGCTGCAACGTTATAAGCAGGCAGCTGAGGCCATGTTGCTGACCTGCCCGGCTAAGGCGCGGGCTGTGCTGGCGATGATTGCCACGCTGCGTCGTCAAGAGTCGGTCATGCGCGACCATTTTCGTGCTGCACGTCTGTTGGCCCCACTCGATGCTGTGATTCGGGTCAACCATGTTGCTGCCCTGCAGGAATTTGCCTGCTTATCTGAAGCGGCCGATGTCGCCCAGTGCAACTACCAAGATTTGCCTCACCATGGCGCTGTTGGTCAGCAGGCGCTAGAGGCGGCTATTTTTGCCGGTCGGTTGCAGGCGGCGGCGCAGCGGCTGCGAGCGGATAGCAGTGGCTACTTGCGTCGTGTCATCAAAGGGTCGCAACAAGTAATGCACTGCGCTGGTTTTCTGGCCAGCCATGGGGTCACTGACCAGGATACCGAGCAGTTACAGCAGCAGGCCATGTTGCCGTTGCGTGAAGTGCAGATGGCGGTGCCAGAGGTGGCCATCATGTTGGCCGAAAGTGGCCCGATGCAGCAAGTGCAGATCCATTTTTTGTTGCCCGGTTCTGCTGAAGATGTAATGACCTTGAATCAAAAATTGAGCGTGGGTTTGCCGTGGGTCACCGTTGAATATCGCCTGTTGGAGGGATTCCCATGTCCGTTGTAAAGAACATGTTGTGTGGTGTTGGCCTATGGTGGGGCTTAATACAGCCTGGCATCGCTCAGGAGGCGTCCCCACAGCACGACTGGAGCGTTCTCCAAGATGCCTATTTTGTTTCCGGCAATGCCGATGCCTTGCCACCCCTGTTGCAGCAGCTGCGGCAGCAACCGTTGCGTGAGGAACAAACGCGAGGGTTGTTTGCTGCCACGGCCCAGATGGATGAAGCATCGCTGACTTTTTTTCTGTCGCAGCAGCCGCGTGGTTCGTTATTAAAGGCGTTTCTGCAGCTGGCGTTAGGCGATCTCAGCGCTGAGGCTGGTAATCGCGACCAAGCCCTGCTTCAGTGGCACCAAGCGGCCGCTGACCCGGCTGCCCCCGATGCGGTGGTGGCTGCCGTCAAGAGGCAGTTGCAGCCGCCGTCTGGACAACCGCTGCATATTGGTCTGTTATTGCCTTTGAGTGGCAACAATGCAGCGATGGGGCAGTCGATGTTACGCGCTGCTCAAATGGCGTTGAGTGCTTATCCGGATGTGCCTCTGGTATTGGATGTAGCGGATAGTCGTGGTGAAGCCGATGCCACCCGTGCGGCCATGGAACGACTGATGCGGCAAGGGGTAGATGGTTTTTTGGGGCCGGTGTTCCGCGAGGCCGCTTTGGCTGCTGCTCAAGAGGTGGGGCGCTATGGCCGCCCCTTGATCACCTTCAATCCCCAGAGAGATGTAGCAGCTGGAGCCACGGCCCAGGCACCGATATTGCTGAATGCTTTTCACTCGGATCAGCAGGGTATCACCATGGCCCAATTTGCGGTGACGCAGCGTCAGGTGCGCCAAATTGCCGTAGTGGCACCAGCGTCGGATTATGGGCGCCGCATTACCCAGGCCTTCGTTGAGGAGGCGACTCACTTGGGGGCGAATGTCGTGCAACAGCTCCAAATTGCCGATAACACGGTTGATTTCTCGT
>JADGCM010000007.1:19201-23781 GCA_015228995.1 Magnetococcales bacterium | reverse complement strand
CGCCCCTCACCCCCCGACCCCCTCTCCCACAAGGGGAGAGGGGGAGGCATGAGGCTGTTTTTACTCCCCTCTCCATTTATGGAGAGGGGTTGGGGGTGAGGTTTCATGCCCTGGGCTCATACCGCTACTTCAACAACTGCAACGCAATCTGTGGTTGCTGATTGGCCTGTGCCAACATCGCCGTGCCCGCCTGCTGCAAAATACTGTTGCGAGTCAAAGCCGCTGTCTCAGCAGCAATATCGGCATCCAGAACCCGCGAACGAGCCGCACTAATCCCCTCAGACATGGTCCCCAAGTTGGCCACTACGGCCTCAAAACGGTTTTGATAAGCCCCTAACTGAGACCGAATCACCGCCACACTGTTGAGAGCGTTGTCAACATTGGTAATCAATGCCGTAACCGCCGATGCCGTGGCACCGCTAATGGTGTTGGACAAAGCGGTGATCCCAATCCCAGCCGCCGTCGCCGCCCCAATGGTGATGCTCAGTTGCTGGCCGTTATAAGCGCCAATTTGAAACTTCTTCGATGCGTAAGTACCATCGATCACACCTAACTTGTTAAAACTGGTCTGGGAGGCAATGCGCTGAATCTCACTCACCAGCTGGTTGACCTCCTTCTGAATATCGGCACGGTCGGTACTGGTATAAGTGTCACTGGCCGCCTGAACGGTCAGTTCACGAATGCGTTGCAAGGCCGAGGTTGTCTCCTCCAATGAACCATCCGCCACCTGCACCAACGAAATGGCATCGTTGGCATTACGCATCGCCTGATTGACCCCACGCACCTGGGCGGTCATGCGGGTGGTAATCGATAACCCAGCCGCATCATCGGCAGCATGATTGACCCGTAACCCAGAAGATAACCGCTCAAAGGTCTTACTCAACGCCATCGTCGAGCGATTCAAATATCTCTGGGACTGTAAAGAAGCCACGTTGGTATTCAAGATGATGCCCATAATATTACACTCCCTGTCGTCGCTACCATGCGATTAATTCATTGAAGTCCATCTCTTGAAACCCCTCCATGGGTTCCGTACTCTTTCCCCTCACCCCCGATCCCCCTCTCCCACAAGGGGAGAGGGGGAGACATGAGGCTACCTTCTTCACCCTCTCCCCTTGTGGGAGAGGGCAGGGTGAGGGGTGTAAGGTGACAGGCGGGACAGACCACGTCCATGCGGTACTGCCCTCACCCTGCCAACCCCAGCATTCTCCCCTTCAAGGACATCCGTGCCCGATGGGAGAACTTACGCCGTCACTGGCATCGACACACCATCCCGGTGCGCACCCAAATGCCTTCCTTGGCCAATTCTAACACCCCTCACCCAGACCTCTTTCGCCCCTCACCCCCCGACCCCCTCTCCCACAAGGGGAGAGGGGGAGGCATGAGGCTGTTTTTACTCCCCTCTCCATTTATGGAGAGGGGTTGGGGGTGAGGTTTCATGCCCTGGGCTCATACCGCTACTTCAACAACTGCAACGCAATCTGTGGTTGCTGATTGGCCTGTGCCAACATCGCCGTGCCCGCCTGCTGCAAAATACTGTTGCGAGTCAAAGCCGCTGTCTCAGCAGCAATATCGGCATCCAGAACCCGCGAACGAGCCGCACTAATCCCCTCAGACATGGTCCCCAAGTTGGCCACTACGGCCTCAAAACGGTTTTGATAAGCCCCTAACTGAGACCGAATCACCGCCACACTGTTGAGAGCGTTGTCAACATTGGTAATCAATGCCGTAACCGCCGATGCCGTGGCACCGCTAATGGTGTTGGACAAAGCGGTGATCCCAATCCCAGCCGCCGTCGCCGCCCCAATGGTGATGCTCAGTTGCTGGCCGTTATAAGCGCCAATTTGAAACTTCTTCGATGCGTAAGTACCATCGATCACACCTAACTTGTTAAAACTGGTCTGGGAGGCAATGCGCTGAATCTCACTCACCAGCTGGTTGACCTCCTTCTGAATATCGGCACGGTCGGTACTGGTATAAGTGTCACTGGCCGCCTGAACGGTCAGTTCACGAATGCGTTGCAAGGCCGAGGTTGTCTCCTCCAATGAACCATCCGCCACCTGCACCAACGAAATGGCATCGTTGGCATTACGCATCGCCTGATTGACCCCACGCACCTGGGCGGTCATGCGGGTGGTAATCGATAACCCAGCCGCATCATCGGCAGCATGATTGACCCGTAACCCAGAAGATAACCGCTCAAAGGTCTTACTCAACGCCATCGTCGAGCGATTCAAATATCTCTGGGACTGTAAAGAAGCCACGTTGGTATTCAAGATGATGCCCATAATATTACACTCCCTGTCGTCGCTACCATGCGATTAATTCATAGAAATCCATCTCTTGAAACCCCTCCATGGGTTCCGTACTGGGCTGCTCGCTTTACAGGGCCAACCCCAACCCTACTCAACAAGGGCGGTGACAGGTGGAACAGACCACGTCCGTGCGGTACTGCCCTCATCCTGTCAACCCCAGCATTCTCCACTTTAAGGACATCCGTGCCCGATGGGAGAACTCACGCCGTCACTGGCATCGACACACCATCCCGGTATGCACTCAAATGCCTTCCTTGGCTAATTTACGAGAGGCAGCCTCATCCGAGGGTGAGGGCTCAGACCTCTACTTCAACAACAACAAGGCAATCTGCGGTTGTTGGTTGGCCTGCGCCAACATCGCCGTACTGGCCTGCTGCAAAATGGTATTACGTGTCAGAGCCGCTGTCTCAGCCGCAATATCGGCATCCATGATGCGGGATCTGGAAGCACTCATCGACTCCGACATGTTACTTAAATTAGCCACCACGACTTCAAATCGATTTTGATAAGCCCCCAACTTGGAACGTAACGTCGTCACACTATCGAGTGCGGTATCGACACTCGATATCAGCGCTGTGATCGCCGAACCTGTAGCACCACTGATGGTATTGGATAAGGCGGTAATCCCCATACCAGCCGCCGTCAAGGCGCTGATGGTAATGGAGAGGTATTGCCCACTATAAGCCCCAATTTGGAACTTCTTCCCCACAAAATCGCCATTCAGCAACTTCTGGCCATCGAATGACGTCTGATCGGAAATACGATTTATCTCGCTAATAAGCTGGTTGACCTCTTTCTGGATATCAGCCCGGTCGGAAGCACTGTAACTATCATTCGCCGCCTGTACCGTTAACTCGCGGATACGCTGCAAGGCCTCCGTCGTCTCTGCCAGCGACCCCTCAGCCACCTGTACCAGCGAAATAGCATCGTTAGCGTTACGACCTGCCTGGTTAAGACCGCGAATTTGGGACGTCATCCGGGTACTGATCGACATGCCCGCCGAATCATCCGAGGCATGGTTGATACGCAACCCCGATGATAATCGCTCAAAAGTCTTTTCCAGCGCCTGTGTGGCATGATCCACCGATCGTTGTGTTCGCAACGATGGTACATTGGTTTGTAATACTAGAGCCATTGTTCTCACTCCCTGTCTCGCGATGCGAATCCTATACTCAATCCTTTGATGGGTCCCGTCCGTGGGTACCCGCGTGAGTTGCTCGTTTTACAGGGCCAACCCGAACCCGTGCGAAGTCTCAGCGCCTACTCGTTACAATCGCTTTTTGACTTCCATCGACGCCGCAACCGGAATAAGCAGCGTGGTTTCAGAGCCATTAACAATGGTACGGTGCAGTTCCCAAGCGACCGACATCCCCTCCGGTGTCGCTACACCGGATAATTTTTGCTCGCCAATGGCACGACGCGGCACTCTAGGTATCACTCTTTTACTCTGAAACAACGCACTTTTCTCAATTCCGGAACAAGCTATAGCCCCATTGGTCACCGCCCATCCATGCGGGATGGATACTGCTTTATTTCTGGTAGAATGACTAACCCGACTATTATTCCTACCGGTGTTAGACCGCCTTCTTGCCATATTTCGTTGCTCCGTACTATTTCTGGTGGCCGTCTGGGACACATGCACCGAATTAACCAGACAAATTTCACGACTTAACTGCCCCATCTGTTCGACAAACCATAGGGGCAACTGGGAACAAACCAGAGGTTGTCCAACCAAGGCAACGTCGAAGAGCGCCGACAACCGAGACAAAGGCCGAACACCGGTCTTCTGCTGCCGCTGCCGTAGCAACGCCGCATCAATACGAATTACTCCTGACGGTGTCGAGCAATTGGACATCTGTCTTCTCCCCATAATCCCCAGAAACATAGGCTAGCTAAGCCAGCTAGGGTTTCAGCGCATCCCACCTAACAGTTGTAGTGCAATTTGTGGCTGCTGATTGGCCTGCGCCAATACCGCCGTGCCCGCTTGCTGCAAAATGGTGTTACGCGTTAAATTGGCCGTCTCGTAGGCAATATCAGCATCGGTGATGCGTGCCCGTGACGCCGCGGTGCTCTCCACTATGCTAGACAAATTAGCTACCACCGCCTCAAACCGATTTTGCACCGCACCCAGATTGGCGCGCAGGTCAGCAACACTGTTCAGCGCATTATCAATCTTGCTCAAAGCCCCTTGGGCATTGGCCACATCGGTGATCAGGGTATTCATGCTCGCCGAGCCCATACCCAACAAATTAGCTACCGTCGCTG
>JADGCM010000007.1:0-19101 GCA_015228995.1 Magnetococcales bacterium | reverse complement strand
CCGTCCGTGGCTGGAGGTGAGTTGTTCATTAACCAGGTCAACTCTAACCCGTTATCTGTATCTTCTTACCCCTCACCCTGCCCTCTCCCACAAGGGGAGAGGGTAACGAACCCCATTCATGCTCCCCCTCTCCACCTGTGGGAGAGGAGCCGGGGGGTGAGGGGAGGCAAAAATCAGCGCATTCCACCCAACAGTTGCAGCGCAATTTGTGGCTGCTGATTGGCCTGTGCCAATACCGCCGTACCCGCTTGCTGCAAAATGGTGTTACGTGTCAAATTGGCTGTCTCGTAGGCAATGTCGGCATCGGTGATACGTGCCCGTGACGCCGTGGTGCTCTCCACTATATTGGCCAGATTGGCCACCACCGACTCAAACCGATTTTGAACTGCACCCAAATTAGCGCGAAGATCAGCAACACTGTTCAGCGCATTATCAATCTTGCTCAAAGCCCCTTGGGCATTAGCCACATCGGTGATTAGGGTGTTCATGCTCGCCGAGCCCATGCCCAACAAATTAGTCACTGTTGCTGGACCAATGCTGACCCGAAGACGTTGTCCAGCGAACATACCAATCTGAAAATATTTGCTGGTATAAGTCCCATCCAGTAAATTCTGTTTATTGAAATGGGTGTCCGCCGAAATACGATCAATCTCCGACAGCAGCTGCGCCACCTCTCGCTGCAAACTAGAGCGGTCCGTGGTGTTGTAGGTGTCATTGGACGACTGCACCGCCAGTTCACGAATGCGCTGCATGGCATTGGTGGTCTCATCCAAAGCCCCCTCCGCTACCTGCACCACCGATATCCCATCGTTGGCATTGCGAATGGCTTGGTTCAACCCACGTACCTGTGCCGTCATGCGTTGGCTAATCGCCAATCCAGCCGCGTCATCCTTGGCTGAGTTGATGCGGTAACCAGATGACAATTTTTGAAAGGTCTGCGTCAGCGCACTGGTCGATCTGGCCAGATGGCGTTGCGCATTGATGGAAGCAACATTAGTATTGACATAAAGCGCCATGGTAACTATCCTCCAGCATTATTGTGCTATGGGCCGTCCGTGGCTGGAGGTGAGCCGTTCATTTTACAGGGCCGACTCAGCCCTTATATCATTCTCTGCATTTGTTCCTGAAAGAGCGCTTCTGTCTCTGGTGAAGAGTAAGGCAAGCGTCCCCCACATATCAATCGGCTTTGTTGGACACGAATCGTCAATGATAGCGTACCCCAACGCAGCCATATTATCGTTATTATTTTTACTGTACTAACACTCGATACTGTATATCGATGTTGTTAATCATTCTATCGTCATTTTCATTTGGTCACTTAAACGTTTTTTTGTGCTCGTTTTGTTGACCAGAAGCACCCAGACATCTAACTCAAGAACTGGGCGCAGCACCAGCGTCCCCCACACATCAACGGACCCAATCAGACATGCATACCCTAAGGTAGCGCCCCTGAGTGCAGCCAAATCATCGTTATTATTTTTATTCAATTAACAATTTACGCTACCGATCGACATTATTTACAATGTCGATCCACCTAGCCTATCTATCGTTGTTTTCGGCCTATCACTTAAACGTTTTTTATACGACGTTTTATCCACCCGAAGGACCTCTCAACAACAGGCATGGGCTGTTTATCGTCGCCTTCCCGCCGAAGGATTACTGTTTTTTTGTAGTTGGATCACGATAGCCGATCGGATCAAATTCGATCTGGTCAAAACCGACCAGCCGCATCGCATGGGTCAGACGGTCACACAGTGCCTTATCGGCTAAGCGCCAAAGCTCATCCACCCCCACTTCAACACGCGCTACGGCACCATGGTAACGGACCCGATAGACGCTGAAGCCTTCGTCACGCAACAATGCCTCGGCCTGTTCTACCCACTGCAACCGCTGTTTAGTGATCACGGTAAAGGTTGGAAACCGCGAAGATAGGCAAGCAAAGGCTGGTTTAGTCGCTGTTGGTAAGCCCAAGCAACGCGACAACCGACGGATATCGTCTTTGCCCAATCCTGCTTCCAACAACGGTGCCCGAACACCATGCTGACGTGCCGCATCCATACCCGGGCGACGGTCCCGTAGATCGTCTTGATTGGCCCCGTAGACCAATTGCCAATGGTCATACCCCAACTCGTGCATCACCACCCGACACAACGTGAACAGTGCATCCTTGCAGTGATAACAGCGGTCGGGACCATTATTGGTAAACAGTGGATTATCCATCTCGCCACTATGGCGCATAATATGGCGGACGCCAATTTGGGTTGCTAACTGCTGACATTGCTGCCGCTCATGACTGGACAAAGTGGCTGATGACGCTGTAATAGCAACCACCCGCTCAGCACCCAAAACTTGCGCCGCCTGGGCCAATAGACAAGTCGAATCAACCCCTCCTGAAAAGGCGACCACCACCCCCGGCCACTGCTGCAACAGGGCTCGTAATCGCTCCATCACCCACGGCTCTCCAACACTTTGCGAGCGGTGTGACTCGGCACAATTTGGTGGGTCTCTAACCGCATGGTATAGAGGCCACGGCCAGAGGTGATGCCGTTCAGCACTTGACCATAGTCAAGTAACTCTGCCATAGGGACTTCGGCTTGCACCGACTGTTGCCCACCAGAACGCGGGATGACCCCCACGATCCGCCCCCGCCGGCTGTTGAGATCGCTAATGATATCTCCTAGCCTATCGTCCAATACAATCACTTCCAAGCGCATAATTGGCTCCAATAGCACTGGATCCGCCTCGGCCATACCCTTCTTGAAGGCCATAGAACCCGCCACCTTGAAGGCGTGATCCGACGAGTCAACCGAGTGGTAGCTACCATCGACCAAGCGTACCTTGACGTCAACGACTGGATAGCCCCCCATCACCCCACTCTCCATCGCCTCCCGTATCCCCTTCTCGACCGATGGCACAAACTGCTTGGGAACGACACCGCCGACGATGTGATCCTCAAACAGGAAACCCGAACCACGTGCAGAGGGTTCGATCTCAAGCCAACAATCGCCGTACTGGCCATGACCACCACTCTGTTTTTTGAGTTTACCTTGCACCCGAACAGAACGGGTGATGGTCTCTTGGTAGGCCACTTTCGGGGTCTTGAGGGTAGCCGTTACCCCATACTTGCGCTTCAATCGCTCCAAAGCAACACTCAGGTGGGTCTGCCCCATACCGGAAAGGATCATCTCATGCGTTTCATCGGTACGGTGAAACCGTAAAGTCGGATCTTCGTCAGTGAGACGTGCCAATCCGGAAGAGGCCTTTTCCTCACTCTTTTCATCAACATCAACGGCAAAATTCATCAACGGTTCCAAGTATTGCACCCGCTGGTAATGTATCGGTGCATCAATCGCACACAGGGTATCACCGGTTTTAGTCTGGACCAACTTGGCGATGGCTCCAAATTCACCCGCCCGCAGCACCGAAACCGGAATCATCTCCCGTCCCTGCATGCGAAATAACCGCCCGCCTTTCTCCTTCAACCGTTGGGTACCATTGTAGACTTCTTGCTCAGACTGCAACTGTCCGGAAAAAACCCGGATGATGGAATGTTTACCAGCAAAAGGGTCTATGGCGGTGCGAACCACCAACGCCGAGAAGGGGTCGTTGACATCTGGGTGCCGAACAACCTGCCGCTCCATCCGAGTCGGATCGGTACCCACCAACGGCTTGATGGCCGCCTTATCAACGGGACTGGGTAGGTAACTGACAATACCGTTGGCCAGGGCACGGACACCAATGTTGGCTTTGGCGGAACCACAAAAGATTAGCAACAGGCGGCGCGTCAACACCGCCTCCTTAAGACCACGATGCAACTGCTCTTCCGATGGTAAAATTTCACGCTCTAAATAGTCGTCCAGCAGTAGGTCGTCCGCCTCTACCACTTTCTCGACCAGCTGACGACGATAGTAGTCGGCATCACCACGCATCTCTTCCGGAAATGGAATTTGGGTGAATACCCCGTCACGCGCCGACCAAGCCGTCATGGGAATCAGATCGATGATGCCACGAAAATCCTCGCCAGCGCCAATCGGAATCGTGACCGGCAGAGCCGTCACCCCTAAGGTCTGCTCAATCTGTCCCAATACGCGGATGAACTGGGCCCGTGGTTGGTCCATTTTATTGATAAAGCCGATCACTGGTACCATGGCTTCTTCGGTCATCTGCCACAACCGCTCATTTTCCGGCTTGACACCGGATAGACCAGAGAAAAGCAACACGGCCCCACCAACGCTATACAATGCCCCACGTGTTAATTCTAAGAAGTCGATAAACCCGGGGGTATCAATTAAATTAACCTGGCGTTCACGCCAATTAAAGTGGCCAACATGAGGCAAGATCGTCAAACCATGGGCCACCTCTTCCGCCTCGTTACTCATCACGCCACTACCCTTTTCGACGACACCACGCTGGGCAATCGCGCGGCCATTGAAAAGTAGGGTCTCAGCCAAGGTACTTTTACCACCACCACCATGGGCAATTAGGGCAACATTGCGTATCGCATGAATATCATAAGAAGTGTCACTCATAGAATCGATCCTTTCATGGTTGCCAAATCACCTGGGACAAAGAAAATACAGGACCTTCAAGACAAACACGCCGGTAATACCATTCTGATCCCTCGGCAATAGGGGCGACACAGCCGGCACAGCCGCCAAAACCACAGGCCATGCGTTCTTCCAACGACACCTCACCCGACAACCCCAATCGGTGGGCAAGGTCAGCAGCAGCGCGCATCATCGGTAGCGGACCACATACTGCCAATGTCGTTCGACACCGTTCCGATGGCGACAAGGCCATTAGGTAGCCCGCCGCCAGTTGGGTCACATAACCCTGAAAAAACCCGGGCTGCGGCGTCAATGAGCTCATCCGACTCACCACCCCCATCGGCGCCATAATCGATAGCGAAGCGTGAACATCGGCAGGAATGCCGACCATCGGTGCGGATGCGGACACCACCGGCCAAGGAGAGGCCTCTTCAATGCCCCAGAATAATACCGTTTTCTGTGGTAACCGTTGTGCTAAAAAATGCAGCGGGGCCAAACCAATACCACCGGCAATCAATACCACGGAGGCTCCATCGCTGCCAACCGAAAAAGGCCGTCCCAACGGACCGAACAGAGTGACACGACTGCCAACCGGGTGGAGGCTGAGCGCCCGGGTACCCACCCCTACCACACGATAAAACAGGGTGATGGTACCGGATATTGGATCAGTGGAAAAAATAGAAATAGGCCGAGGCACGCTGCAACTGGGGCCACAATCAACCTGAACGAATTGCCCCGGCTGAGCGGCTATTGCTAGATCGGCAACATCACCAAGAGTCAGCAAGTAGAGCGAGGCCGACAGCTGTTGCTGCGCAATGACAACGGACTCGTAACGGCGGATAGCAGCGGTCATTCCTTTTCCTGCCGCAGTCGCTGCCACACCTCCTGATCAAGAGCCATCTTGCGTCTCTGGGCCGAGTAACTAGGCGCTACCAGCGGCATCTCTTTCGGCAGATCAAAGCGGCGCCGATATTCTTCCTCACCCAAGCCATGCGTCCGTCGCAAATGGCCTTTCAGTGCCTTACAAGCCCTTTTACAGATTAAGCAAACCACCGCATCTTCTTGCACCGAATCAGCCACCGGAACAGCTGGTAATGAGTCAATGGGGGAGAATGAAGAATCCGTTTCATCCTCCCCCTCCCCCCTTGTGGGAAGACGAAATTCCCAGCCAGAACGGCTGCGCCATTGCAACAGGTGGTCCACCAATACCAACGCCACCATCGCCTCCGCCACCGGCACGGCACGAATGCCGACACAGGGATCGTGCCGACCCTGGGTAACCACCTCACAAGCCTCCCCACCAGTTGTGACGGTACGCTGGGGAATACGGATAGAAGAGGTTGGTTTAACAGCCAACCGGACCACAATCTCCTGACCCGTGGCAATACCACCGAGAATACCACCGGCATGGTTACTGAGAAAACGGACCCCCCCCTGGCCATCCGGCACCATTTCATCGACCATTTGCGTTCCGTTCATGGTGGCAGACGCCATCCCGGCACCGATCTCCACCCCTTTTACCGCATTAATGCTCATCAATGCCGCCGCTAAATCGGCATCCAGACGGTGAAAAACCGGCTCGCCTAGTCCTGCTGGAGCCCCCTCAGCCACCACTTCTAGCAGGGCCCCAACTGAGTTACCCTGCTGGCGCAATTGGTCCAGCAACTGGCTCATTGGCTCCACCACCTCAGCATCGGGACTAAAAAATGGATTACACTCGACTTGTTGCCAGTCCC
The DNA here is from genome assembly GCA_015228995.1 of Magnetococcales bacterium. Classification (GTDB taxonomy): domain Bacteria; phylum Pseudomonadota; class Magnetococcia; order Magnetococcales; family JADGCH01; genus JADGCH01. Next base: position 12,818 of record JADGCM010000007.1, on the reverse strand, counting down.
AACGACTCCGATCACTGACAATTGCCCCCATCGCAACCAGAGCCCCACGAATCCGTATCCCCATGCTCATCAACAACTTACGGGCAATGGCGCCAGCGGCCACCCGCATCGCTGTCTCGCGTGCTGAGGCCCTGCCGCCACCACGATAGTCACGAATACCATATTTACGCCAGTAAGTGTAATCGGCATGGCCAGGACGAAATAGGTGCTGAATGTCGCTATAATCACGCGAACGGGCATCTTCGTTGTCAATCAATAAACCAATCGGAGTCCCGGTTGTCACCCCCTCAAACAGGCCAGAAACAATGCGTACTCGGTCCGGTTCGCGCCGTTGAGTGGTGAACCGGCTCTGCCCAGGACGACGTCGGTCCAGATCTCTCTGAATATCCTCCTCAGTCAGCGGTAATCCGGATGGGCAACCATCCACAACCGCACCAATAGTGACCCCATGGCTCTCACCAAAGGTGGTCACCCGAAACAGCTGGCCGATGCTACTGCCGCTCATGGGGAATCGGCTTCCAGATCTACTGCTTTCATACCAACGATGTGGTAACCAGCATCCAGGTGCAATACCTCACCCGTCACCCCGCCACTCATATCGGACAACAGATAGACCGCTGTCTCACCCACTTCTTGGATCGATACGTTACGTCTCAACGGCGAGTTGTCCTGATTCCAGTTGAGGATCTCCTTAAAATCACCGATACCAGCCGCTGCCAATGTTTTAATGGGGCCAGCAGAAATGGCATTGATCCGAATATCTCGAACGCCCAAATCGACCGCCAAGTAACGCACGCTCGCTTCCAAACCTGCCTTGGCCACCCCCATCACGTTATAGTGCGGCACCACCCGCTCAGCACCTAGATAAGAAAGAGTCAGAATAGTGCTACCGGCCCGCATCAAGGGGACAGCGCGCTGAGTGATCGCTACCAACGAATAGACTGAGGTCTCCATGGCGACATGGAACCCATCACGCGATGTATCATAGTAGTAACCCTTCAACTCCTGTTTTTTGGCAAAGGCGATTGAATGAACCACAAAGTCAAGTTGCCCCCACTGCTGTCGCACCCGCTCAAACAACGCGTCCAGATTGTCATCGTCATTGACGTTGCATGGTTCCACCAGTGTGGCCCCCAACTCGGCCGCCAATGGCCGCACCCGCTTCTCCAAGGAGTCTCCTACAAAAGTAAACCCTAGCGTCGCCCCCTGCCGATGGCACGCCTGGGCGATACCCCAAGCGATACTACGCTCGTTGGCGACTCCGAAGATTAGACCACGCTTATTCTGTAACAGCCCCATCATCACATCCCTATATGTAACCGTTTCTTTTGATTATTCATCTGCAACCCAGCCAATGCTTCTGCGGCAACACCACGACCTTGCAGCAATACCTTAAACCGCTCTCCCATGGCATTGGGCATCACCAAACGCTTGACTGCCTGTGTCAGCTGTTCATGGTCGGAGCCAGCGAGCCGTTGGGCCTGCTGGGCCTGTTCTAGCCGATCAAGAATGCCGAGACTGATCAGGTACCAACCCTGGGTGGTAAAACCCAGGGTTTCCAAGCCGGCCCGCTGGCCAGCACGAGCCAAGGCTGTAAAATCAACATGTGCCGTCAGATCCATCTGGCCCGGATATTCCAAAGGATTCTCTATTTTCTGATGTTGGAAAAAACCTGTCAATGTACCATACGGAAAGGCGGCACTGTAGTATTCGTGGGCCGGATAGCCATAATCGAAGGTCATGCAGATACCTTGACGTAAAACCGTACCCATGGTGTGCATCATCTGTTGCCCCACCAACCCCACTTCGGTACGCATGCCCGGCGACCAATCGGCCCCCAAGTGGTCGATGAGATAATCGTTGGTGAGCGGTGGTTGTAATGGAATCAGTTTGGTGCAGAGGCCACCGTCATCATCCACAGAGACCCCTATTTCACACCAACCCTCGGCAGTCATTTCCAGCCAGTGGACCGGCAGTGCATCCATCACTTCATTACTGAAAATGACACCCGTCACCCCATCCGGTAACATCTGCTCCAGGGCGTCGATCCAACGGCAACGGCCCACCTCGGCCATATCGCTGAGATGGCGCTGCTGCAACGTCCGATCTCCCCTCTCCAACATGACCCAAGACAAAGCCTGCTGAAAATCAGGAAAGTGCCGTGCCGCCAACCAAACATCGTGCGCAAATTGCCCGTTTCCCCCCCCCAATTCTAGAACAGTGAACCGTTGTGGACGCCCCATCCACTGCCATAAGTGGATCCATTCCAACAAAATAATCTCGGAAAAAATGGAGCTGATTGCAGGAGCAGTGATAAAGTCACCCCCTGAACCAATTTTTACACTGGGGCGACTGTAATAGCCGTGATGCTCATCGTAGAGCGCCAAATCCATAAAGAGGTGGAACGGGATCGTCCCCCCCCCTTTAGAAATGGCTGGCGCCAGTACATCCTGGACAAAATGCACGGCGCGAGAAGGAGGCGGGATCAAATTTTTAAGGAACTTTCGGCCCAATGAATCAGGGAACTCGGAAATACCCCCCACACCAGAACGACAACCGCCGCCACCAACAACACCAAACGGCTCATCCCGGCAATGGGTGCCGTCAACTCATCGGTAGCCGCATCAAAGTAGATTAACTTGACAATACGCAGATAGTAAAACGCCCCCACAGCCGATGTTAGCACACCAACAATGGCCAGCGAAATGAGGTCAGCCTGCACAGCAGCCATGAACACCTGCAGCTTACCGATAAACCCAGCCAAAGGCGGAATACCGGCCATTGAAAACATAAACAAGGCCATCAGAAAGGCTAATGACGGCTTTTTTTGCGCCAAACCACGATAATCATCGATCTTTTCGCCAATACCGGCATGATCCAACACCAAGATCACGGCAAATGCACCCGCACTCATGAACAGATAAATTGACAGATAGACCAGGACACTTTGATAGCCAAGCGGCGTCCCAGCCACAAAGCCAACCAGGGCATAACCAACATGACCGACCGATGAGTAGGCCAGCATACGCTTCAGATCGCTCTGGGCAATCGCCGCCAAGGCCCCAACCACCATAGAGACAATCGCAATCAGTTGCAGTACCGGCCCCCACTGGTGATGCAGAGGCGCAAAAGCGTCGATAAGCACCCGGTAAAAAGCGGCAAAACCAGCTATCTTCGGCATGGATGCCATAAAAGCGGTCACAGAAACGGGAGCCCCCTGGTAAACATCCGGCGCCCACATGTGAAAAGGCGCAGCGGCAATTTTGAAGGAAAGTCCCGCCAAAACCAGAATGACACCAGCATGCAAGGCTGGACCAACGCCATGCCCCTCGGCCAACGCGTGGTGAACATGACTGAATAATGTTGATCCAGTCGTACCATAAATCAATGAGATACCGTAGAGCATCAACCCGGAAGCCATCGATCCGAGGATGAAATACTTCAAACCAGCCTCATTGGAAGCCGGATCATCCCGTCGGTAAGCAGCTAGCACATAGACCGATAGGGACATGAGCTCAATACCCAAATAGAGCACTATGAAGTCGCCGCTGGAGGCAATCACCATACCGCCCAACAATGCGCATAGCGTCAAGACAAAGTACTCTCCTTCATCCAACCGATGCCGCTTGAGATAGTCCCATGATAGCAACAACGGCAAAACAGTGGCCACGCACATCAATATCTTCAAAAAAGATGACAACCGATCGCTGACAAACAGACCGGAGAAGGTGGTCACAGCCGCCGCCGTCCCTCCTTTTAACAACGTCATCCCTCCAGCCAGTATGACAGCCGACACAGCAACCACGGCAACCATAGATCGATTGCCCTGATCACCGGCCCAAGCAGCCATCAGTAGCATCGCCATGGCCACCACAGCAATGACTATTTCAGGCAGTAACAACGACAGATTGACATCCGGCATCAAAACAGACATGGGTTTATCTCACCCCCTCAAAAAACCCAAAAACCCAAAAAACCACCGAACCCTTACGTTATGGCAGTACAGCCGTCGCCATCATCGCCATTTTGTTCACATCGGTCTGGACCAGCAGATGCTGCACCGATACATGGAACAAATCCATGAAAGGAACCGGATAGAAACCAATCCAAAAGACCAGCAACAGCAACGGCACAAACAGCGCTACTTCACGCGGCGACAAATCAGACAGATGCTCTACCTCTGGATTGCGTATGACGCCAAAGACAACCCGCTTATACATCCATAACATATAGGCCGCCCCCAGCACCACACCGGTCGTCGCCACCACAGCGACCCACTTACTGCTCTGGTAGGCCCCCAGCAGGATGAGAAACTCGCCCACAAAACCATTGGTACCTGGCAACCCTACCGAAGCCATGGTAAAGATCATGAAAAACGTGGCATAAACCGGCATACGCAGTGCCAGCCCACCGAATTTGACGATGTCACGGGTATGCAGCCGGTCGTAAACTACCCCGACCAGTAAAAACAACGCCCCCGAAACAATACCATGGTTGACCATTTGCAGGATGCCCCCCTCAATCCCTTGCTGGTTGAAGGTGAACAGACCAATGGTAACAAACCCCATGTGTGACACCGACGAGTAAGCAATTAGTTTCTTGAGGTCGGTCTGCACCAAGGCTACCAAGGCGGTGTAGACAATCGCCACCAGCGACAAACCGTAAATAAAAGGGGCGAAGAAATGCGAGGCGTCAGGCAACATCGGCAATGAAAAACGCAGGAAGCCATAAGCGCCCATTTTTAACAAAATACCGGCAAGAATCACTGAACCAGCCGTCGGTGCCTCAACGTGAGCATCCGGCAACCAAGTATGCACCGGCCACATCGGCACCTTCACCGCAAACGAAACGAAGAAGGCCAAAAATACCCAGACCTGAAAATTGAACGAGAGTGGCAACGCCATCAGCTCCGGAATGCTGAAAGTTCCCCCCTGCCACGCCAGTGCCAATATGGCGATCAGCATTAATACCGAGCCTGCCAAGGTATAGAGGAAAAACTTCAAGGCCGCATACACCCGCCGTGGTCCGCCCCAAACGCCGATAATCAAAAACATCGGGATCAGCATCGCTTCCCACAACACATAGAACAGAACAAAATCAAGGGCACAAAAAACGCCGATGACAAAACTCTCCAGTGTTAAGAAAGCGATCATGTATTCATAAACCCGCTTCTGGATCGTCTGCCAAGAAGCCAAAATGCAAATTGGCGTCAGCAATGCGGTCAATAGCACAAAGGGTAGACTGATGCCGTCAACGCCCATGCGGTAGTTTATACCGAACGACGGAATCCAAGACACCTCTTGCACAAACTGAAAATTAGCCTTACCGGGATCAAAGCCAGCATAAATAATCAGGCTAATCAAGAAAGTCAGCAAAGAAGTGGCCAAAGCAACAAGCCTCGCCGTGCCCCCTTCGTCACGCCTTCCTAGTAGGAGGATGACCAAGGCAGCCACAAGAGGTAAAAAAGTCACCAAAGTCAACATGGCCGTTGTTTCCCGCTCGCTCTATTAGGCGTAGAAAGTGATCAAAACAAGAATACCTACCAACATGGCAAAGGCGTAGTGGTAGATATAGCCAGACTGCACGGTACGCATCCTGCCCGCCCACTGACCAATGGTAGCGGCCAAGCCATTGACACCGTAGCCATCAATGACGGTCTCGTCACCAGTCTTCCACAATCCCTGACCAATCGCCTTGGCCGGACGGACCAACAGCCAGTCATAAAAGCGGTCAAAGTACCAGGCATTGAGCAGAAACTGGTAGCTGCCACGCCATACCTCAGCGATGAAACGAGGCAGGTCGGTATACTTGATGTAGAACAGATAGGCAACGACGAACCCAATCACAAACATAACAAAGGGAAGCACCTTAACGAAACCACCGACATGATGGGCCTGCGCCAACGCATCGTGCCCAGTAACCAATACAATCGCTGACCCGAACCAACCATCACCGATCATCGGCAGCCCCACCCAACCGGAAAAGATAGCCCCAAAAGCCAACACCAGCAACGGTGCCAACATGATATGGGGAGACTCATGGGCATGGTCACAGGCATGGTGATCGGCTGGCGTGCCATGAAAGGTCATGAACAGCAGACGAAACGAATAAAAAGTGGTCATCGCCGCTGCCGAGATCCCCAGCCAAAAGGCGATCTGACCCACTGTGGTATGGGCCGCGTAAGCCGACTCCAAAATGGCATCTTTGGAGAAAAAGCCCGCCAACCCGGGGAAGCCGGTGAGGGCCAAGGTCCCCACCACCATCAGGGCGTAGGTAACCGGTATCTTGCGCGCTAACCCACCCATACGACGCATGTCCTGCTCGTGGTGCATAGCATGGATCACCGACCCTGCCCCGAGAAAAAGCAACGCCTTGAAAAAAGCGTGGGTCATCAGATGGAACATCGCCGCCGAATAAGCCGACACCCCAGCGGCAAAAAACATGTAGCCCAACTGAGAGCAGGTCGAGTAGGCAATGACACGTTTGATGTCGTTCTGCACCAAGCCAACCGTGGCTGCAAAGAAAGCCGTTGCTGCCCCCACTAAAGTGACGACGGACAATGCCGTTTCCGAAAGCTCAAACAGCGGCGAGGCACGACAGACCATGAAAACACCCGCCGTCACCATGGTAGCGGCGTGAATCAGAGCCGACACCGGCGTCGGACCCTCCATAGCGTCAGGCAACCAAGTGTGCAGACCGAGCTGCGCCGATTTACCCATAGCCCCAATGAACAATAACAGACAAATCAGAGTCATGGTATTGACCTGACCGGTCAAAAAATCGATAGTGGCCGGATAATTACCCGATCCAGCCATGGCAAATACATGGTTATAATCAAGGGAACCAAACACTAAATAGATAGTAAATATACCGATAGCAAAACCAAAATCACCGACACGATTGACCAGGAAAGCCTTGATGGCCGCCGCACTAGCCGACTCCTTCTTGAACCAAAAGCCAATCAGCAGATAAGAAGCCAAGCCAACCCCTTCCCAACCAAAAAACAGCTGCAAGAAGTTATCGGCCATCACCAGCATCAGCATGGCAACGGTAAACAGCGACAAGTAGGAGAAAAACCGAGGTTGATCGGGATCTTCATGCATATAGCCAACCGAGTAGATGTGCACCATAGCTGAAACACCGGTCACCACAATCAGCATGACAGCGGTCAATCGGTCCACCAACAGACCAAACGAAACCCTAAATTGATCCGAGACAATCCAGGAGAAGATCTCCTCGTGCATGGCCGGGACATCCCCGACGGCAACCCGGACAAAAACCGAAATGGATAACAGCAAAGAGATAACGACGCCGGAGATGGTAACAATCTGGCTCGATTTATTGCCAATCCTCCGCCCCAGAATACCAGCAATCAGCGCCCCTATAAGTGGCAGCACGATGATGAGTAAGTTCCTGCTCATGGTCCCGATAAATCCCCAGCTATCCCTGATTATCCCCGATTACCCATGCAACGAAGCAACCTCTTCCACGTTGATCGTGGCGCGATTGCGGAAAAGTGTCACCAAAATAGCCAACCCAATCGCTGCCTCAGCCGCCGCAACCGTCAGCACAAAAAAGGTAAAAATCTGCCCACCCGGATCGGCCAAATAACTAGAAAAGGTGACAAAATTAATATTGACCGCCAGCAAAATCAGCTCAATGCTCATGAGCAGTACGATGACATTCTTGCGGTTGAGAAAGATACCGAACAAGCCAATACCAAACAAAACCGCACTCAAAATGAGAAAATGGTGCAAACCAACCGTGTTCATAAGCCGCTACGCCCCCTGCCCCGACGCCACTTTTTTCAACTCAACCGCCTGGTCGCGGGTCCGGGCAACTTGTTCACATATACTCTGCCGTTTTTGATCCGACCGCTTCCGTGCTGTTAACACCACGGCACCAACCAACGCTACCAGTAGGATAATCGATGAAATTTCAAATGGATAAATGTAGGTACTGTAGAGAACCCGTCCAATTTCACTGACGTTGGAATGGGCTAAACCAGCACCAGGGTGAGCATGGGACGGATCCAAACGGACACCAGCAACCAGGACCACCAACTCAAACAAAACCAAGCCCCCCACAGCTATACCAACCGGAAGATGGTCACGTGCACCACGCCGCAACAGATCGAAGTCGATATCCAACATCATAACGACAAACAGGAACAGCATCGCCACCGCCCCCATGTAGACCATCACCAAAATGGCCGCCAAAAATTCCGCCCCAAGCAGCACAAACAGAGCAGAAGAACTAAAAAATGCCAACACCAGCAGCAGCACCGAATGGACCGGGTTGCGCACCGTAACGACACCCAGCGCCGCCATCAGCAACACCGCTGCAAACAGATAAAATACCAAATCTGCCAACATATCCATAACCCTGTGCTTCCTTAACGATACTTTGCGTCCGCCGCGATACTGGCATCAATCTCTTTTTTCCACCGCCCACCGTTGGCTAGCAACTTGTGCTTGTCGTAGAGCAAATCAGCGCGATTTTCCTCGGCAAACTCAAAATTGGGCCCCATGACAATGGCATCAACCGGGCAAGCCTCTTGGCAAAAACCACAGAAAATACACTTGGTATTGTCAATGTCATAGACCTTGGTCAGGCGCCGATCACTGCTGCTGCTCGGATCAATCTCAATGTAGATGGCCTGCGCCGGGCAAACCGCCTCACATAACTTGCAAGCAATACAACGCTCCTCACCATTGGCATAACGCCGTAACGCATGCTCACCACGAAACCGAGGCGACAACGGTGTCCGTTGCTCCGGGTACTGGATGGTGATCTTTGGCTTAAAAAGATACTTCAACGTCACCGCAAGGCCAGTCACCAGCTCTCGCAACGCCAAGCTATCGATCAGGGTTGTCATCCGCATGGACATAAATCCAATCCCTCCCCTCAAACCATCCGCCGCTCACGCCACCCGTCCCAACAGGTGCAGCGTCACACCGGTCAGAAACACCCACAGTAGAGAAATGGGTAAAAATACCTTCCAACCCAAACGCATCAGCTGATCGTAGCGATAGCGCGGGAACGTCGCCCGAATCCACAGAAAAACGAACAGCAGAAAACCAATTTTGAGCAACAGCCAGACAATACCAGGAATAAAAGCCAACATCGGCACTGGCGGCAACCAGCCCCCTAAAAACAGCACCGCCCCCAACGTCGAAACAAGAATCATGTTGGCATATTCGCCCAAAAAGAACATGCCGAAACTCATGGCAGAATATTCGGTGAAAAACCCAGCCACCAGTTCCGCCTCTGCCTCAGGTAAATCAAAGGGGGCCCGGTTGGTCTCCGCCACCGACGAGATAAAATAGATGCCGAACAGCGGCAACAACGGGATAATGTTCCACATATCCTGCTGCGCCAATACCACGTCACGCAAGCTGAGGCTGCCAGTCAGCATAATCACCGGAATAAGGGTAAAGCCAACCGCCACCTCGTAGGAGATAGTCTGGGCCGCCGAACGCAACGATCCCAACAAGGCGTAACGACTACCAGAAGCCCAGCCAGACATCAGTATCCCGTAAGCACCCATGGAGGAGATGGCCAGCACATACAAAACACCGATATTGAGATCGGCGAGGATTAACTCCGGTGAAAAGGGAACCACCGCCCACACCAACAGCGCTGGAACCAATGTCAAAATCGGTGCCAACAGAAAAACCACTTTATCAGAGTGCAGTGGGATCAGTGTCTCTTTACAGAACAACTTGACAGCATCGGCAAGGGGCTGCAACAGGCCAAAAATACCGACCCGGTTGGGGCCAATGCGCACCTGCATATAACCGATAATTTTTCTTTCAGCCCAGGTTAGGTAGGTCACGCAGAACATGACCGGAGCGATCAAAACCATAACCTTGACGAGCGTCCACAACAACGGCCACAAAAAACCGAACCAAGCCTCGCCCAGCGTGTGAATCGGCTGCAACAGCTCAGCCATTTCGCAACTCCAATCTGCCCGTCTCACTCTTGGAAACAGCAACAGCGACAAAACCATCCCACGAGCAGAGATCTTGAAGCAACGACTCCGAATAGCCACCAGAACCGAACAAGACCCCCTCAGGGACCATCGTATCCAATTTCACCGTCATTTCAAGACCAATTTGGGGGGTTCCGAACCCCTGGGAGATCCATGCCCGCTCCCCATCACCCAGATGCAACCGGGCCGCATCCCCCGGACACATACGCACCACCGCGCCGCCATCTAACTGAGCCATGATTTTCGAACGCCGTAACACCGGATCGTCGTGGTAGAAAGCCCGTTCCACCAGCAACAATAAACCAGAACCCAGGTGAGCCGGATGGCCCTCGTTTAGAGGCAGGCCGACCGTCACCGGGCTATGATCACAGGGCGGCGCCAAATCCCCAATCGACAGCGACTGCGGCTGATAACGGTGGTCCGTCTGTGCCATTGCTTGACGTAGCTGCTGCAAATTATCATAGCCAAGACGTTCGGGAAAATAGTCACTTAGCGCCCGTAAAATGCGCCATTCCTCCTTGGCTTCACCGGCAGGCAACACCGCCTGTTGACTTTGTTGTACCCGGCCCTCGCAATTGGTCAAAGTCGCCATCTTTTCCGGAATTAATACCCCTGGCAACACCACGTGCGCCATCCGCACCGCTGGCCGTTCAAACGCGCCCAAATAAATCACTTGCGCCTTGGCCAGCGCTGCGCGTGCCAAAGCCGGTTCCACCGCATCAATGGTCGGGTCGGCCCCCATCAAGAACAATACCTTGATCTCACCCGCTACTGCGGCTTCGAGAATGGCACGCACATTACGACCCGCAGCAGCCGACAACCGGTGATAGCCCGGACCACGATGGGGGACCACACCAAAATCCTGCGCCGCAGCACTGTTACCGCTCGGATCGACCCGGTTGTAACCATTCCATTTTTCGCCCTGACTACTGCCTTGCCCCAAGGCCTGGCATTCCTGGAGAATAGCCACCACCCGCCGTCTCATCGCCTCAGCCATTGGGTGGCAGATGGCATAATCCCCCAACAATAGCAGGGGACGCTGTGCCTTTCTGAGAGCTGCCGCCACTCGAACGGCTGGGGTCTCCCCAGTCAAAGCCTGGTGCGTTAATGCCAGCAACACCTCATCTAAAAACGCCGCCTCATTGCCTGGATAAACCACCACCGTCTCCATACCAACGATGGTACTGTTCAGCTGACGCGGATAAATCGCAAAGACAGCCGCCCCATTAGCCGCCGCCTTGCGGACACGCAAATTGAGCAACGGCACATCGTAACGGCTATCGCTGCCCACCAAGACAATACAATCGGCCCGCTCGATTTGAGCCAACGGCGTATTCATCAGCAGGTCAGCCCGCGTCAACGCTACATCGTCGCCGGAGAAATCACGCTGTCGTAAACGATGGTCGATATGAGGTGTACCCACCACCCGCCGCAAAAAATCCTGGAAGGCGAATAGATCTTCGCCAGATTGGAGACCCGCATCGGCCAACCCAGCCACTTCATCGGGCCGCACCTGTTTCAACAGCGCCGCCGCCTGCTCCAACGCCTCAGGCCAAGAAACCACCGCTAGCCCGGCAGTAGCACCACCACGGTCTCGCCGAACCATAGGCTTCGACAACCGCCCGACAGTAAGCCCATCATAGCTGTAACGCCCCTTATCGCAGATCCATGTCTCGTTGATGGCGTCACAGGAACGCGCCTTTACCCGCTTGATGCCATTATCGATGTGATCCCAACGTAGATGGCAAGCCACCGAACAATGGCTACAGAGGCCAACGCTGTGTTTCAACTCCCAATTACGTGCCTGAAAATGAAACGGCTTATCATTCAGAGCACCAACTGGGCAGATCTCGGCCATGTTACCCGCCAGCTCAGAGGTGAGTGTCTGCTCAACGTAGGTACCAATCTGCATGTGGTCGCCACGAAAAGTAGCGCCCATCTCCTCAACGCCAGCAATCTCGACCGAAAAACGGATGCAACGCGTGCAGTGAATACAGCGGTCCATCTCGGTCTCGATTAACGGCCCCAGATCTTTATCAACGGCATGGCGCTTGGTTTCGTGAAAGCGGGAGCGATCCGGCCCATATTTCATCGCTAAATCTTGCAGCGAGCAATCACCGCCCTGATCACATACTGGGCAATCGAGCGGGTGATTGATGAGTAAAAACTCCATCACCCCACGACGAGCACGTTGAGCCATATCACTGCTGGTACGCACCACCATGCCATCACTAACCGGCATGGCACAAGCCACCACCGGCTTGGGCATCTTCTCAACCTCGACCAGACACATCCGGCAGTTGCCTGCCACAGAAAGCTTAGGGTGATAACAAAAATGTGGAATATAACCTCCCAACATCGTTGCCGCTTCCATAATGCTGGTACCCGGCTTGACCTGAATTTCCTTGTTGTCAATAATTAGCGTCGGCATCGTCTCGTCATCCCACCATGCAGCGTCCGTGTTTCACATGAAACACAAATTCATCGCGGAACGCCTTGACCGCCCCCATCACCGGCATGGCCGCCGCATCCCCCAAAGCGCAAATGGTCTTACCACAGATGTTGTTGCCAATATCAACCAGCAGGTCAATATCGGCCATGCTGCCCTGCCCATTTTCCAACCGTGCCATCAGTTGTGCTAACCAGCCAGTCCCCTCACGGCAGGGTGAGCACTGACCACAGGATTCGTGACGGTAAAAACGTGACAGCCGCGCAATCGCCCGCACAATACAAACCGACTGATCGATCACAATCACCGCCCCAGAGCCCAACATCGTGCCCGCTTTCGCCATCGCATCGTAATCCATGGTCACGGTATCGCAGG
>JADGCM010000156.1 GCA_015228995.1 Magnetococcales bacterium | reverse complement strand
GTTATACCTCTGCTCAGTTAGAGCAGATCCGCAAGACACTCCAGGGCTCCCTAGGCGATGCTGGTGCTGCCCAGGCTATTGCCAATCTGGAGCAGCGCTTCACACCATCTGAAAATAGTGTCCAACAGACCGACAGTAACCAAAAGAAGCCAGGGCATGCTGGCCCCAAGCCGGTTGATATAGGGGAAGTGTTAGCCAGCGACAGTATTGAAAAAATTCTGGAGACGTTGCCGCTGGTCAAAGAAGACCACGAAATTCGCCCTGTCGTTGAGGCTTTAATCAAGCATCCCGAGACCAAAGCGTTTCATCTGGTCGATGCCCTGAGTAATGTCAGCAAAAATGTGACTTTTGTCGAGATGTTGGTCGAGGCGATTGTCACTAAAAAGGGTATCAACCCTCTGATTGACGCCTTAAAATATGCCTCTCTTAGCTCGAAGTCTGTTACAATGTTGGCCAATAGCATTGGAGAACAGGGGACTGTAACGCATGTTCTGCGTGCCATCGCCTCGGCACCACCGAACCAGCCAGAAGCTGAGATCGTCTGGGCCATGGAGGTGATCGGCAAAGGAGGCTTTGAGCAGATCAACGATGCGCTCAAGCTGATGGATATTAACTCCCCTGGCATCGTCGTTTTAACAACCGGCTTGGTCAATCGACCCGGGGTGGCTATCGAGCATCTCATTCGTCCGTTGGCAGTCATCAAAGAAAATAGCCAAGCGCTTACTGTGTTGCTGACCCGCTTGGCCAAGCTGGTAGATGTACCGCAGATGCTCTCCTTGCTGGAAAAGCATATTCCAGATAATTGCGAAGGGGCCGAATACGTAGCGGCTAGACTGGTCAATCGCTGTTTAGCCAGCGCCTCCCGCGTCAAGGAGATTGCCATGGCCTGTCGTTGCATGCGCACCGATTCCATGACCGCCCGTATCCTGGCCTATGGTGTCGTCAAACAAGGTGCCGAAGATCAGATGATGCGTGCCTACGAGCGGCTGCCGGCCGGATCAACGGCCAAACACATGGCTGGTATCGGTGTCCTAAACAAGGTAAACAAACTGAAGGCTCTGACACTGCTCGGCAGGGAGGGCATGGCCCTATCCAAGTACGCCGGGGAGGTGCAAGCGGCCATGCGTGCTGCTCAAGAGCGCTACCAGTGGATCATGGCCAACATAATGGGGGAGCCGGTCGCCACCAGCTAACTCTTCACCCGCGTAACGCGGTAAAGAACGGGTGGATCGCTTCCAGTCCGCTTTGCTGGTGAACTTCGATGGCGGCACTGCCCACAACGGCGATGTCGGCAATCCCCCGTAACTGTTGAATGTCGCTCGGCTGCCGGACGCCGAATCCCACCGCCAGCGGTTGCGTTGTTGCGCGTCGGCAACGGCCAATGAAAGCGTTGACGGCCTCACCAAACTGGCTCTTCTGGCCCGTTACCCCTTTGCGTGCAACGCAATAACAGAAACCCTGCCCTTGGTCGGTAATACTCTTAAGCCGTTGCTCTGAGCTGTTGGGAGCCAACAAAGCAATCCACGCTAAACTGTTATCCCGGCAGTGCTGCCGCGCCACAGCGGATTCCTCAATGGGCAGGTCTGGTACAATCAATCCTCGCACCCCAATGGCTGCTGCCCGATCAATAAAGGCTTGCTGGCCATAGACCTCCAGGATATTGGCGTAGCTCATGATCAGGAAAGGTACCCGGTATTGGTCAATCATCTCGGCGATCAAGGCCAGACCATCCCCCAACCGGAAACCGCGCTCCAGCGCCTGCTGATTGGCGTGAGCAATGACTGGGCCATCGGCAATGGGCTCGGAAAATGGGATTTGCAGCTCAATAAGATCGACTCCGGCGGCCACCATCGCGGCAATAACTCGCCTATTGTCCTCAAGAGAGGGATAACCCAACACCAGATGGGACATCAATAAAATGGCAGGCCGAGAGGGCTGCTGTTGCTGCAATAGCCGTAACCGATCAATAATTTCCTGTTGCAGCGGATCGCGGTCTATCATGGCTGATATCCGGCGTAGTGTGCGGCCTTGTGTTGAATAAACTGCCTCCATGAGGCATCTTGCAACGCTTCCGCAATTGTAAAAATGTCCTTGTCACCGCGCCCAGAGAGATTGGCAATCACCACGGCATCAGCGGGCAAGGAAGGCAGTTCTTCAAGCATTTTGGCAATCGCGTGGCTGGACTCTAAGGCAGCAATCAGCCCCTCGTGACGCATTAGCGTCCGCAGCGCCTCAATGACAGCGACATCGGTGGCCGCAGCGAAACGGACCCGACCTCGTTGGGCCAAATGAGCTAAAATAGGCGAAACACCAACATAATCCAGACCCGCCGCCACCGAGTGAGTGTCACGCATCTGCCCCTCCTCGTCTTGCAAAAACAAGCTGCGATAGCCATGAGCAATGCCGACCGTACCACTACCATAGGCAATACGCGAGGCATGACAGCTGCTATCCGGCCCCTGCCCCCCTGCCTCAACCCCGATCAGATTCACGGCCGCGTCATCAAGAAAGGCTTGAAACAATCCCAACGCATTGGAGCCACCGCCGACACAAGCGTACAAGTGGGTCGGCAACCGTCCCTCTTGCTGCAAAATCTGCTGACGCGCCTCCTGACCAATGATCGACTGAAACCAGCTCACCATCTCCGGAAAGGGATGCGGCCCACAGGCGGTCCCCAGCACATAATGGGTATCGTCCATGCTGCCGACCCAATCGCGCAGGGCCTCGTTGATGGCATCTTTAAGGGTACAAGAACCGGAAGTAACGGGAACGACCTGGGCGCCCAATTGCTCCATCCAGAAGACATTGGGGCGTTGCCGCTCAACATCTTCGGCCCCCATGTAGATCGTGCAGGCCAAACCAAAACGGGCCGCCATGGTCGCCGTGGCCACCCCATGCTGACCAGCCCCGGTCTCGGCAATAACCCGCCGCTTGCCCATGCGTTGCACCAGCAGCCCCTGCCCCATCACGTTATTGGCTTTGTGGGCACCGGTCTGGTTGAGATCTTCGCGCTTGATATAGATGCGACGATCGAAACGACGTGACAAATTCCCTGCAAAAGTCAAAGGCGTCGGACGTCCTGAGTAGTTGGCCATCAGCTGGAGGTAGCCTTGCCAGAACCCCTCATCAGCGCGGGCCGACTCGAAGGCCTGCGTGAGTTGCTGAATCGCTGCGTGGAGAATTTCCGGGATGAAGGCACCGCCAAATGTACCGAAATAGCCGTTGCCCATAATCATTAGAGAAGTCCTATGCAGGAATTTGGTCGGGATAAGAGGATTTGAACCTCCGGCCCCTGAGTCCCGAACCCAGTGCTCTACCAGGCTGAGCTATACCCCGTTACCAACAAAACGAGGCGGCAGGATAGCACAGTTCATCCGAGAGGTACAGAGAAATTCTAATAGAGTCGGGACTGACCTCTAATCACTCCTTAATCGGCGAAAATCATTGCGTTCTAATACTGCGTAGGTTGCCGCTGTTGCGCCTGCTCCCAACGCATGATGGTGTGGCGACTGATGCCCAGCATGGTAGCAGCCACACGTTGATTACCGCCCGAACGCCTCAAGGCCTCCTGGATCAGTTGGTCGGACCACTGCTGTAGCGTCGGCAATGGGGTCGGAAAACTACCAATAGACTCCTCTTGCCAATCAGTGTTGCTAGACGGAACTGGCGATGACTGCCTCAGGATAATTTTCTCAAAACTCTCCATAGAGAGAACCCGAGCGGTGTGTTGGGCAACAGCATCCACCACCATGGCCTTTAGCTCACGCACATTGCCAGGAAAGGGGTATCCCGTCAGCAGTACCACCAATTCGGGAGGGAAAACGGGCACCGCCTTTCCCAAAGCATGGGCCGAATCTTTGAGAAAGGTAGCCAGTAATAACCCAATATCCTCGCGTCGCTCACGCA
>JADGCM010000155.1 GCA_015228995.1 Magnetococcales bacterium | reverse complement strand
GAAATTGCTCAATAGGGTGGGGGCAAAACGGATCTGCAATTCCGGATCATGCAGGCCGGTGGCGGTGACTAGGTCCACGCCTGGAAGGCGTTCTAACCCTTTCTTGACGTGGCGCGCCTGGAGGCGTAGGTTTTCATCCTCTTCCTCGCCCTGCACCAGCACCATAACAGTGGGATAGCTGTTGGAGCTGGTGATTTCCATGATGATGGGTTCTTCCGCCTCAGTGGGCAGCTCTCGTTTTTTGTTTTGCACCTCACGACGGAGGTCGGAGACCCGTTTATCGAAGGTGCGTTCATCAATGTCGTTAAAGCGGACCAGAATTTCAGAATTGCCCCCCCGGCTACTGGAGAGAACAAAATAGATATCGGACACCCTCTGGATGGCTTCTTCCAAAGGATCGGTGACCTGCCGTTCTACATCTTCGGCGGCGGCTCCCGGTAAGAAGGTGATAATACTGATCCAGTTGAAGTTCATATCTGGATCCTGTTGGCGGGGCAACAATTGGTAGCACAGTAGTCCGATAACCAGTATCAGGACAAAGGTGAGATTGGCAGCAACATGATTTCGATACAAGATGCGCAGCATGGTGCTATAACGATCCGATCACCGTTCTGGTTCGAGCCGAATGGCGCTGCCATCTTGCAGCGGCTCGCGGGCGGAAAGGATGACGGCACCCTCTGGTAAGGGGTCAAGTGGGATGGGCTGTCCTTCCACCGCTTGCGGCAGAGGCAAAAAATGGGCGACGCTCCCTCTAGCAAGAAAGACACCCAAAACACCCCCTCGCCTACTCAAGATCCAGGCTGGCAGATGGGGACGGGGGCTGATCCAGACCAGTCGACCTGTTATACCGGGAAAAGGCTTAGGAGCACCCACAAACCGCAAACGGGCCTCCCGGGTGCGGGCCTGTGGATCTTGGGTGGCCAATAACGCCCGCAGTTGCACCGGGTAAGATTGACCTTCCAGATAAAATTGGCCTTGCCAAGCGGCATCAAACTGGGCCCCTTGATCCGGACGGATTTGAGCCGTCAGTTCGACCTGCTCAATGTCGGTCAGGCGCAACAAGGGGGTACCCGGTGCGGCATAGCCACCCAATTGGCTCGTTCTGTCCGTAACCAGTCCCGCAAACGGGGCCTTGAGAATGGTGTGATCCAGCCGCTCTTGTGCCGCTTGCAGCAAAACCCGTTGCTGTCTGACCTGAGCGGTGAGACTGTGGAGTTCAGCAACACGTTGGTCGAACTGCTCGGTGGTCAGTTGACCATTTTTGTGGAGCTGAGTCGCCCGTTCATGTTGCCGCTGAGCCAATTGCAACCGTGTTTGTGACTCTTCTAAACCGGCCTGAGCCTGTTGAAGTTGATTTTTATAAATCCAAGGATCAAGGCGCAAAAGGGGCATTTCCTTCTGTACCAGCTGACCTACTTCCACGGCGATGTCAATCAGAATACCGGGCAGTTCCAGGCTCAACAGGCTGTCGTTAAGACTCACAACATGGGCCGGTGCCTCTTGCTTAGGGTGGAAGAGAAGAGTCGCCAGAGGTTGAACCGTGACAACAGTTGCTTCCGCAGCAGCCAAGCCGAGCGGATAGACCAAGTAGACAAACGCCAAAATAGCCAAAATTGTTTTGTACATATTCGATAAACAGCGAGGGACAACGCTTCAGTGGCAAACGCAACGGCCGCCATTGTAGCTCACGCAGACCTCGAATGCGAGGGCTTTCCATTTAAGCCAGGACACTTGACACCCCTCACCCTGCCCTCTCCCACAAGGGGAGAGGGTTAAGAAATGAGCCTCATGCCCCCCTCTCCCCTTGTGGGAGAGGGGGTTGGGGGGCTACCCTGTGCACACATCGTGAAGGGATGCGAAGCCAGGTCATGAAACCTCACCCCCAACCCTCTCCATAAGGGGTATAAAGGGGCCTGGTGAGGGGTGTCAAGTGTCCCGCCTTAACTGGAAGGCCGATGGCGTACTTACACCTTTGCTCGTTGCTAACTAAAGGATGATGGTGGAAAATAGCCAATGAACCTGCACCGGGAGATCGCTTTCGAGGATGATATCTGCCAGCATCTGGCCACGCATGGTTGGTGTTACGATGCCGACGCTGCCAATCGCTACGACCGGCAACGGGCGCTCTTTCCAGATGATTTGCTGGCTTGGCTACAACAAACCCAGCCCCAGGCTTGGCAGGCGTTGCTTAAAAACCATGGTACTGAGGCGGAAGCCACCCTACTCAACCGCCTGCGTAAGCAGCTGGATGACCGAGGCACCCTGGAGGTACTGCGCCATGGGGTCGAATTGCTGGGGCTGCGTCAACCGCTACTCCTGGCCCAGTTTAAGCCAGCTCTGGCCATGAATCCCGAACTGCAAGCCCGCTATACCGCCAACCGGCTGCGGGTAGTGCGACAGCTCCATTATTCGACCCACAACGAAAACAGCCTTGATCTGGTATTGTTCGTCAATGGTCTAGCCGTGGCCACGGTTGAGCTAAAAAGCGATTTCACCCAGTCGGTCGACGATGCGGTGGACCAATACCGCTTTGACCGTCCCCCCAAAGTTAAAGGCCAGCGTGAACCATTGCTGGAGTTCTCTTGTGGGGCGCTGGTCCATTTTGCGGTCAGCCATAGCGAAGTGCGCATGACCACCAAACTACAGGGGACAGAGACCACTTTTCTACCTTTTAACCGTGGCGATGGCGGTGGTAAAGGCAATCCCGTCAACCCCGATGGTCCGCGTACCGCCTACTTATGGCAAGAGGTGTGGCAACGTGACTCCTGGTTGGAGATTCTCGGTCGCTATATCGTCGCTAAGCGCGATAGTAAGAAGCAGATTACCACTCTTATTTTCCCGCGTTATCATCAGCTCGATGTCACCCGCAAACTATTGGCAGCGGTGCGAGCTGAGCCGCCAGGACAGAAATATCTCATCCAGCATTCCGCCGGCTCCGGTAAAACCAACTCGATTGCCTGGAGCGCTCACTTCCTGGCCGACCTCCACGATGAACACCATAACAAGCTGTTTGACTCGGTGGTGGTGGTCAGCGATCGTACCGTGCTGGATGCCCAGCTACAAGAAGCCATCTTCGGTTTTGAGCGGACCACCGGGGTGGTAGCCACTATTACCGGTGAACATCAGAGCAAAAGCGGTGAACTGGCCCAAGCCTTATCAGGGGGCAAGAAGATCGTTGTCTGTACCATCCAGACCTTTCCTTTTGCTTTGCAAGCGGTACACAATTTAGCCGCCACCCAAGGTAAACGCTTCGCGGTGATTGCCGATGAAGCCCACTCCTCTCAAACCGGTGAGGCCGCTGCCAAGCTCAAATGGGTGCTATCCGCGCAGGAGATGAACGAACTGGCCGATGGCGGTGAGATCAGTAGCGAGGATATCTTGATCGCCCAAATGGCCGCCCGTGCCGACCATGGTCATATCACCTACGTCGCCTTCACCGCTACCCCCAAGGCCAAGACCCTGGAATTGTTTGGCCGTCGCCCCTCGCCCGATCAACCTGCCAGCCCGAACAACCTACCAGCACCGTTCCACGTCTATTCGATGCGGCAGGCGATTGAGGAAGGCTTCATCCTCGATGTCTTAAAAAACTACACCCCCTATCAGTTGGCCTTCAAACTGACCCACGAAGGTCGGGAGTGGGACGATAAACAAGTGGATCGTAGTGAGGCGATGCGGGGCATCATGCGCTGGGTGCGGCTGCACCCCTATAACATCAGCCAGAAGGTGCAGATAGTGGTGGAGCACTTCCGCGACACGATAGCGCCGCTATTGGGCGGCCTGGCAAAAGCGATGGTGGTGGTTGGCAGCCGGGTTGAGGCAGTGCGCTGGCAGTTGGCTATCAATAACTATATCAAATCTTCTGGCTATAAAATTCATACTTTGGTAGCATTCTCTGGTGAAGTCAATGACCAAGAGTCAAGTTCTGAGCCCCTGACCGAGACCAGCCCAGCCCTCAATCCCAACCTAAAAGGGCGTGATATTCGGGAGGCCTTCGCTGGCGAAAGCTATCAAATCTT
>JADGCM010000154.1 GCA_015228995.1 Magnetococcales bacterium | reverse complement strand
TTTGACTATTTTACACAATTTTATCACCCATCCCAATGTGGGCGGGGTATTGGTCATCGATCTTGGCTGCGAGCAGACCAATCGTGCCGCTTTGCGCCGCTATTTGGATCGAACCGATCAACTCTCCACGGTTGCCACACTGGATTGGTTGACCATTCAGCAAGAAGGAGGCGTCCATCACACCATTACCCGTGGCCTCGATATCCTGCGACAGCGCTTACCCAGCGTGAATGCCACGGTACGGCAACCCTACCCACTGCGCCACTTGGTGGTTGGTACCGAATGCGGGGCATCGGACGCCTTTTCTGGCATCACCGCCAATCCACTCATCGGCCACGCCGTCGATCAAATCATCGCCGGTGGTGGCAGTGCCATTTTATCGGAAGTGCCCGAAATGATCGGCGCTGAGCATCTGCTCATCCAACGCATGCGCTCACCACAAGTGGTAGCGGCCTTCCACAGCATGATGCGTTGGTACCGAGAGATGGCAGCGCGGTTGGAGGTCAATATGGGGGACAACTTGGTACCGGAAAATCGTTCCGGAGGACTGCTGAACCCCTGCATTAAAAGTCTCGGGGCGATCGCCAAAGGAGGCACCACGGTCATTGAGGGGATTTTGGAATATGGCGAGCGTTTGACCCAACCTGGTTTACACTTGATGCAGGGGCCGGGCAATGACCTAGAATCGGTCACCGGACTGGCCGCCTCGGGTGCCAATTTGATCTGTTTTTCGACTGGCAAAGGCACAGTAACTGGCAGCGCCATTGTACCGGTGATCAAAGTCACCTCGACATCGGAGCGCTTTCGTCTGATGCCGGACGATATGGATTTTAATGCCGGCCGACTGATCCAGGCCGACCAGCCCTGTTCTTTGGCTGATTGTGGCCATGAACTATTGCAATTGATATTGGCCACCGCCTCCGGGCAACGAACCCAGGCAGAAAAAAATGGTCAACGCCAATTCCAAGTGTGGACAGCAGGTAAATTGTCGCTATAGTCGATCCAGGAGGTATGATTGTCATGACTGTTCGTAGTGTCATTATCACGGCTCAAGGGTTTCAGGACGAAGAGCTGGTTTATCCCTATTACCGCATGCTTGAGGCGGGTTGGCAAGTCGACATTGCCACCAAGGATGGCCTCACCGTTATCGGTAAATATGGGGTCCCGGCGCGAGCGACTCTAAAAACGACCGACTTGCAAGCTGACCATTTCAATCTGGTAGTCTTGCCAGGTGGCTTTGAAGCACCGGATCGAGTACGGCTGCTGCCGGAGGTCTTGCAGTTCATACGCGATATGGACCAGCAGAACAAGCTAATTGCCGCCATCTGTCACGGTCCCTGGGTGGTCATCTCCGCTGGCATCGTCAGAGGGCGTAAAATGACCGGCTATTGGAGTATCGAAGCCGATCTACGTAATGCCGGGGCCAATTACCAGCACAAAGTGCCGGTGGTCATTGATGGCAATCTGATCACCTCGCCCCATTATAACGACAATGGTGTCTTCATGCAGGCGGTGATGCGTTACATGGGTGCCGCCGCATAGATGGACATTCGTCTTCCCCCTCACCCCCCGCCCCCCTCTCCCACAAGGGGAGAGGGAGAGCATGAAGCCAACAACAACGCCAAGATATACGTCGCCGGCCACTCCGGTATGGTCGGCTCGGCGTTGGTGCGGGTACTGAGGGAACGCGGTGCCAATAATCTGCTGCTGCGTTCTCGTGCTGAGCTAGACCTGCTTGATCAAAGCCGGGTGGCGCAATTTTTTGAACAAGAAAAACCTGAATATGTCTTCTTCGCGGCGGGCCGTACCGGTGGCATTTATGCCAATAATACCTATCGTGCTGATTTTATCTATGAAAACATCACGATACAGAATCACATCCTGCATCAGTCATTCCTGCATGGGGTACAAAAATTGGTTTTCTTCGCCTGCTCCTGCATCTACCCCAGGCAGTGCGCCCAGCCGATGCAAGAAGAGGATATCCTGACTGGCACTTTGGAAGCAACCAACGAGCCTTTTGCCATCGCCAAATTGGCTGGCCTGAAGATGTGTGAGTCCTATAATCGTCAATACGGCACCAATTTCATCACCGTCATTCCCACCAATGTTTTTGGCCCCGGTCAACACTATGCACCGCTGAATTCTTTGGTGGTCCCATCGTTGATCCAGAAGTTCCATCGTGCCAAAGTCAATGGCGAGGATGAAGTGGTGTTATGGGGCACGGGTCGTCCCGCCCGCGATTTCCTATATGTGGATGATCTGGCTGATGCCAGTCTGTTTCTGATGGATCGTTACGATGGTCATGTGTTGCTCAATGTCTGCACCGGCGAGGAGTGGACCATCGGAACATTAGCCCAGATCATCAAAGAAGTAGTGGGCTTTACGGGTAACGTCCGCTACGACCCCTCCCGTCCGGATGGGGTACTGCATCGGTTGCAAGATCCCAGTAAGTTGCATGCCCTCGGTTGGCAGCACCGCGTTGGGCTGCGCGAGGGCATTCGGCTCACCTATCAAGCCTATTTAACCGATTGGCAACAAGGCCGATTGCGACTGATTTGATCGTGAATACCGGCACCAAAACGATTCAACGCCTCCACCTGTCCGATATCGACCGTTACCATCTTGATCGACAGGCGAATCGCGCCGTTGCGCAAGAGCTCCAGCCCGACGATTATCATAACCGCGTCGTCCTGAAACCGTGGGGTTATGAGTTCCTCCTGTTCGAAAACAGCTCGGTAGCGGTCTGGTTTTTGTCGATCAGACCCGACCATGCCACTTCGATGCACTGCCATCCTCACAAAAAAACCGCTTTACTGTTGTTGTCGGGCAAGGCCTTTTCGAGTACCTTCCAAAAGCGCCAGTTTTTGTTGCCCGGAGAGGCGTTGATGATCGAAAAGGGAGTTTTTCATGCCACCCGGGCCTATTCCAACCAAGGCATTGATCTGATTGAAGTGGAAACGCCACCGAATAAGCTGGATTTATGCCGCCTGGAGGATCAATACGGTCGGTTGACTTGCGGCTACGAGGGTTATGCACAGATGGTCACCCAAGAGTTATCTGCCTTCCATTACCATCGTTTTGCCGAGGACGACCACGATAGCCATCTCTTTACAACCGATGGTAAATATGCTATCAGGATGGCTACTTTCGCGTCGGCAGACGATTTCAGCAGTCAATTCAAGATTGATCCGGGTGCCCTCTATTGCCTCTGCACCGGGTCGTTGCGCGCAGGCTCGGGTATGCCTGTCTGCGGTGTTGGCGATATTGAGTCGGGCATTCGTCTAGCACAGTGCCACGGACTGCAGAGCGATGGCCCCGTCGTTTTGATGATCTTCAACATTTTTGGATAACGCATGCGCTCAGCCACCTTTAACGTCCCTGCCAACATCAGTGCTCAGTTTCCTCTGGAGGTCTCATTGCAGATCTTCAGGCAAATGAGTTTGGTGCGCTATTTTGAGCAGGGTGTTATCCAAAGCCAGCAATGCAAAGAGATCACCTATTCGGTCTATCTCTCCTCTGGCCAAGAGGCCACCGCTGCGGCTTTATCGCTGGCGGTGCGCCATTATCAAACCTTTCCCCAGCATCGCGCTCACGATATTTTCTTGACTTTTGGCGGCCCGCCCGAGCAATTACGTGATGAATTAAAAGGGCTACCGACCGGTTCCAGCCAAGGCAAAGCGGGTTCTAATTGCCTGCAATATCACGACAACGGCATCGATATTTACGGCCACCATGGCCTGATCGGCGAGAATGTACCGCAGGGGGTGGGGGCTGCTCTGGGTAATGGCCGACCGACTTTGTGCGTGTTCGGTGATGGTGCTGCCGAAGAGGATTACGTGCTCAGTGCCTTTGGCTTTGCTGCCACCCATAAACTACCGGTGTTATTTGTTTGCATCGATAACGATCTCTCTATTCTGACCGAGGTGGCGGTGCGGCGTTCCTGGGACGTGGCCGAGGTGGCCCGTTCGTTTGGCGTACCGGCCGTCGATACCGCTGACGATCCCTGGGCAGTATTGTACCACAC
>JADGCM010000153.1 GCA_015228995.1 Magnetococcales bacterium | reverse complement strand
CAGCAGCCCTTTATAAGTGTCTCGGGGGATTTGCGACCAACGGTATTAATCTGACCCGACTGGAGTCACGTCCGGTCCGTGGCGGGCATTGGCATTACCATTTTTATCTCGACTTTCAGGGTCACCCCGATACACCGGCCAGCCGCCAAGCCCTAGACGAATTACGTTTCTTCACCGAACAGGTCAAAATGCTCGGTTGTTATGCGGCGGCAGACGATGGCGTACGTCTTTCCCCTCACCCCCCGGCCCCCTCTCCCACAGGTGGCGAGGGGGAGCATGAAAAAGACGATGGCACCAACTGACGTTATCGCCTTTTTCACGCTGTTGCAGCAGGCGGAGCCTGAACCGCGCAGCGATCTCAACTACAGTAACCCCTTTGAGTTGTTGGTAGCGGTGGTGCTGTCTGCCCAGTCCACCGACATCGGGGTCAATCGCGCCACCCCAGCCCTGTTCAGCTGTGCCAGCACCGCCGCAGCAATGGTGCAGCTGGGGGAGCAAGGGATTCGCGACCACATCCGCAGCCTGGGTCTTTATAACGCCAAAGCGCGCCACATCTACGCCTTGAGCCAGAAAATAGTCGATCAATTTGCCGGGGTGGTACCGCAAACGCGCGAGGAGCTGCAATCGTTACCCGGGGTCGGTCGTAAAAGCGCCAATGTCGTCCTCAACGTTGCCTTTGGTCAGCCCACCGTCGCTGTTGATACCCACATCTTTCGGGTGGCCAATCGTACTGGCTTGGCACCTGCTAAGACTCCCGAACAGGTAGAGCAACGCTTATTGCAGGTCATTCCTGAGCAATTCCTGCTCCAGGCCCACCACTGGCTGCTGCGCCATGGCCGCTACCGTTGCCGCGCCAAACAGCCCCTCTGCCAACAGGGAAAGTTCTGTTTAGTACAAGATTATTGTGAGGGAAAACGATGACTACCAACCTTTCCGAAAGAGTTCAACACGAAATAGGCCAGTTGCCAGATCCCTTGGTCCAGGAGGTGCTGGACTTCATCGGTTATCTCGTTCATCGCCATGGTCTTGATAGAGCAAATACCGATCCATTGAAATTAGCTCAGGAACTTTCTATGCGTAAGGTATGGGATAACCCGGATGATGAGGTATGGAATGATCTGTGAACCTAGTGATTTGGTGTTAATCCCCTTTCCCTTTTCGGATCTTTCTGCTGACAAGAAACGGCCTGTCCTGGTCCTGACTGGTCCAGACCGCTACGATGATTTTATCGGGCTGGCCGTAACATCGACCCCCATGCAAGAAGCTGCTTTACCCCTAAGTCCAGGCTCAATGTCGTACGGATCGCTACCCAAGCCCAGTTGGGTTCGGCTAGACAAAATATACACCCTGGATACAGGGTCGGTGATCCGGAATCTGGGGAGAATCACACCGGATTTTTTTGCTATGGTAGTGAGGAAGGTCTGCTATACGGTGGGTTGTTACCCATCAGAGAACTATTGAGCCGCCAACCTTACCTTCGCCCCGTCGCTGAGCCGCCATTGGCCGGTAACAACCACCTGGGCGCCCGCTGGCAGGACGCTGCCGGCCAGTAGGGCCTCGGAGCCATTTTCAGCCAATAATTCACTAGGTTTTAACACCCGCATCGTCACCCGCTGGTCGGCACTTAGTAGGTACAACATCCGCTCACCCCCCACGCGTGTCATCAGTGCCTGCACGGGCACCACCGCTACGTCGGGCCATTCGTCCAGTATAGTCTCTACTTCAGCATGAAGACCGGGACGCAATACACGGTCGGAATTGGCTACCAGGGCCGTCACCAAAAAGGTGCCCGTGGCCGGATCAATCGTCGAATCGATATTGTCTACCCGGCCACTGGCCATCGGCTCCTTGCCCTCTGGCAAACGCACCTTGATGGGAAGAGCACCACGTTGCGCCAAACGGGGCAGATCGCGCCCCAACAGGGCATAGCGGATACATAAAGGATCGACTTGGTGGATGACCAGCAGCGGGGTATCATCGTAGGCCTTGACTAAATTGCCCGGATGGAGCAGCACCCGCCCCACTCGACCGGCTATGGGGGCATGAATGCGGGTAAAGCCAAGCAGGAGTTCCGCTTGATGTAGAGCCGCTTCGCTGGCCGTTGCCGCCGCTTCGGCCAATTCGCGATTGGCCCGTGCCTGTTCTAAACTCTCACTTGAGGCAACGTCGTGCCGTTTTAGCTCCTGCTGACGCCGTTCGCGCAGCCGTGCCAACGCTAGTTGCGCTTGATCGCGGTTATGCTCACCACGCCGTTGTTGTCGTTGCCAGCTGGCCAAACGGTCATCCAGCTCGAATAATAATGCACCAGCCGCCACTTCGGCACCATCATGAACATGGGCGGCAATAATTGCCCCCTCTAGGCGCGATTTGACCGCTACTGTGGTACAAGCTTCAAAATGGCCCATGGCCCGGACGCTGTCGCCGGCAGCGCGATGGCTAACGGGGGCCGCCTCAACCGTCACCACCTCCGCCGCCGCCACAGCTGGTTTTGTTCCAGTAGCCGCAGAACCGCTCTCTGGCGCTCCAGAACAGGCGGACAACATTGGTATAATTATTGCGCAAACAGCTGCTGTAACGGTAATAAGGATACGACCGAAGGAGAGGCCCGAGTAGTGTTTAAGAGTAGTTATCAACCGTATAATAAGTACCATAGCAGCCTTCCATTGGAGGATATCGGCGTCGCAGATGCCCTAACAATTATGGAGTCTGGACCAACGGATCCGGACTACCAGGAGGCGTGGTCTTATCTGTTGCACAGCCGCGACCCAGCCGTGCAGAAGCTGCTGCGCCAGACTTTGGAAACAGTCTACGGTCCCATGCCACGCCCCAGCGGCTACAGTGCCGCCGGAGAGCCTTACTGGACTGTTGAAACCATCGCTGGCTACCTTGGGGTGGCTGACCGCGACGTCCGTCAGTTTGCTGAGTGTATCCAAGATGAGTGGCAAGATGTGCCGTACGTGCTGGAAAGCAGCCGGTTGCATACCGTTCATTGAGCGTTCAGGAGACACCACGATCCAACAGATGAAGGGCATATTGGCGGTCGCTGTGATGGATGTGTTCTTCTAGCCATTCTTCTAGAAACTCCGCCACCTTGTGCGGGATACCCAATTTGACTTCCGACTCCTCCGTCTCATTGTAGATGGAGAGCAACGCCTGCAAGTCGTCACGGATATCAGCATGCTGCTGGCGATGCGCCAGCAGCTGAGGAAAGTCATATTCGGTCATCAACTGCTCTTCGTAAGCAAAATGGGTCATCACGTAGCGGTGGAGCCGATCAAAGCAGTCGTTGACCTTCTCCAAATCGGACCCCTCACCAATCGCTGTATGCAGCTCCCAAAAAATAGCGAACAGCTGCTGGTGCTGCCGATCAATCTCAGCAATACCAAAACGGTATTTTTCTGACCAGCGTGGTTTATCGCTCATGAGATTATCTCCCCCTTATCAGTTCATACCAGCCAGGATTTACTCAAACAATCAGGCCACCAATAAACCGTTGTCTCATCCTTCCAAGTTAGACCAGCGATGGGTCCATCTTGCGAAATGACGAAGGCCACCGCACCAGGACATTTACCGACAAAATTGACGGCTGAGTTATGCCGCGTGCCGTAGCGCGACAGGTTAACATGTTTAGACGAATAGGTCTCTTCCTCAATTGGTCCGAAAATGGTCTCCCCCCGCCAAACCGGCGCCGCCAACATCGAACCAAACGAGATAGGCCGCAGTCGATCCGACAGGATCAGCGCACAGTCGATACGGGTCATTTGTGCCAAGAGCTCAATTGATTCGATGATTTTGCGCTTGCATTCGAGAATACCCGCTTCAACGACTGGGATCGCAACCGGATCGTGTTCCGGGTCATTCTCCGCCATTTTTTTGCGGTAGTGCAGATCCATCGCGCACAGCTCCGCCACCAACGGTACTCCATCTTCAGCCTGATCCAAAACGTACTTCGGGATGATCCATCGCTGCGCCGATTGATTCTTAGCCTCTGGGATCCAGATGATGGTGCCCCCATGACCCCGCTTGCTCGCCTCG
>JADGCM010000152.1 GCA_015228995.1 Magnetococcales bacterium | reverse complement strand
TTGGCCAACACCACCGTGTCACCCGAGGGCACGATGACGAATAAGCCGTGGTCAATGGCCAGCTGTTTTAGGTTATTGTCCAATACCATGGTAGCAACAGCACCGTATACCGTACAATCGGCGTAACGTGGGAAGGCTTTCTTAAACCGTTGCAGCCGGTAGATGTGGCGGTCAATATCCTCTTTGTCGATTTTGGACTTAACTTCGATGGCAACAACCGCTTGCTGACTCTCAGCTAATACGTCAACCTCCATAGCAGCACCAGGTATTGTGCTGCTAAGCCGATGGTGGATGATGTGAATTTGGATGTCGTTGCCTTGAAATAACCGGAAACAAGCGGGCTTGACCATCGCCTCGACAAATTCACCGAGACGATTACCAATGTTGCCAACTAGCTTACGTAACTGCTTGAATTCCAGGTTAGTCTCTTGCATCCGCCGATCCGTCTCTCGCATCTGCTGGGCCGTCTCTTGTATCAGCTTTTTAGTCTCCTGCATCTGCCTGTCGGTCTCTTTTTGCTGTAAAGCGTTCTCCCTCAGCACAGCCCAGACATCATCGATTGTTACCGTACCGTTCATGTTGACACCCCTCCATAAAAGCTCAAGAACACACCCTGGCATGGTACCCCCTCAGGGGTGGGAAGGCAATCTGCCGGTGTCAGCTGGGAAGCCACTCCTCCCCCAGCGCCTGGGCTTGCTGTAACACCAGATCCACCGCCACCGCTTGTTGGTCAGGTGGGTATTTATACTTGCGCAAGATACGCTTCACCATCAGGCGCAACTCAGCTTGCACACTTTCCCGTGCCGACCAATCAACCCGGAGGTTCTGACGCAGGTTGGCGGTTAATTCTTGGGCGATTTTCTTCAGTATCTCGTCCCCCAGCTCCCGCACTGCCGATTCGTTGGCTGTCAGTGCATCGTAAAAGCGGACCTCGTCTTCAGTCAGTCCCAGGGCTTCGTTACGATTGGCGGCGGCCTGAAAATTCTTGGCCATCGCAATCAACTCTTCGATGACCTGAGCGGTGCCGATGGCGCGGTTCTGGTAGCGCTTGATAACGCTGACGAGTAGCTCGGAAAACCGCTTACCCTGGACGATATTGCGTGAAAAACGGGCTTTGATCTCACCAGTCAATAGCCGCTCAAGCAGCTCCACGGCGAGATTACGTTCGGGGAGATTGCGCACTTCGGCGAGAAAAGCCTCATCGAGAATGCCGATGTTGGGTTTATCCAGTCCTACAGCGTCGAAAATATCGACCACCCGCTCGGAGATCACCGCTGAGTTGATAATCTGACGGATCGCTTGCTCGCGTTCTTCATTACCGGGTTGCCCATGACGGATATCGCGTTTGGTGAGGATAATCCTGACCGCCTGAAAAAAGGCCACCTCTTCTCGCACCGCCTTGGCCGCATCTAATGTGCAACAGAGGGTAAAGGCCTTGCTCATGGCCAGAACCGTATCGGCAAAGCGTTTTTTGCCATCTGGTTGTTCCAGAACGTGGTTGGCGGCCCCAGCCAGCCGTCGGTGGCCAGTGGTTAAAAAATCGCTGTAGTCAAATCCATACAACAGACCACGCAACACATCCAATTTCTCTTCCAGCACCGCGAAGGCCTCGGCCGCATCGACTGTTGGCCGGCCACGGCCGCTGCTGTTGGTATATTCCTTCAGGGCACTTTGCAGTTCGTTGGCGATGCCAATATAGTCCACCACCAAACCACCTGGCTTGTCTTTGAAGACCCGATTGACACGAGCGATGGCCTGCATCAGGTTGTGCCCCCGCATCGGTTTATCGATATAGAGGGTGTGGAGACAAGGGACATCAAAGCCGGTCAGCCACATATCGCGGACGATCACCAGTTGCAACGGGTCTTGCGGATCTTTGAACCGTTTCTCCAACCGCTTTTTGGTCGGGGCACTATACAAATGGGGCCGCAACAAAGCCTTGTCACTGGCTGAACCGGTCATCACGATCTTGACGCCCCCCTGGTCGGGGTCGGTATGATGCCACTCTGGCCGCAACTTGACGATCTCATCGTAGAGATGGACACAAATATCGCGACTCATGGTGACGATCATCGCCTTGCCGGTTTGGGCGCTGTTACGCTCAGCAAAATGGGCCACTAAATCAGTGGCAACCCGCGCCAGACGCGGTTCCGCTCCCACTACCTTGGCCAAGGCGGCCCAACGGCTTTTCAGCTTGGCCTGCTGCCTTTCTTCCTCATCCTCGGCTAGTTCATCGACCTCGATGTCGATTTGGGGCAACTCTTCACTCCTTAACGCCAATTTGGCGAGACGGGACTCGAAGTAGATCGCCACCGTGGCGCCATCTTCTTTGGCTTGCTGCATGTCGTAGACGTGGATATAGTCACCGAAGACAGCGCGGGTGTCACGATCCTCTGACGCGACCGGGGTGCCGGTAAAGGCAATAAAAGTGGCTCTGGGCAGGGCATCGCGCAGGTGTTGGGCATAACCAGCCTGATATCGCTCCTGGCCAGGCTTACCCTTCAGGGTGGCATCGAAACCATATTGGCTGCGGTGGGCCTCGTCGGCAATCACCACAATGTTGTGGCGATCAGAAAGTAACGGAAAGCTGTCTTCGTCCTCACCGGGCATGAATTTCTGGATGGTGGCAAAGATAATGCCGCCCGAGGCGCGATTTTTCAGTTTGGCCCGCAGGTCTTGTCGGGTCATTGCCTGCACCGGTTGGTCCCGTAATAGCTCGTGTGCCAACGAGAAGACCCCGAACAACTGCCCATCCAGATCGTTGCGGTCGGTGATGACAACGATGGTGGGGTTTTCTAACGCTGCTTCCTGCATCACCCGTGCCGCAAAACAGGTCATGGTGATGCTCTTGCCGCTGCCCTGGGTATGCCAAACCACACCGCCCTTGCCGATATTGGCCCCGATTTCACCCGGACGTGAGACCAGCACCACCTGATTGATGGCTGCCCGCACAGCGTGAAACTGGTGATAACCAGCAATCTTTTTGACCAACAGACCATCGTCTTCGAACAGCACGAAATAACGCAGATAGTCAAGCAGATAGGCTGGTGCCAGCACGCCACGAATCAGGGTCTCCAACTCGTTAAACTGGCCCAACGGGTCCACGGTGACGCCATCGATGGTGCGCCAGCGCATAAACCGTTCTGCGGTACTGGAGAGCGACCCCATCCGGGCCTCGCTGCCATCGCTAATCACCACGATTTCGTTGTATTGGAACAGGTCGGGGATCTGCTCTTTGTAGGTTTGAATCTGGTCAAAGGCCCTCCAGATGTTGGCCTCTTGGTCGATTGGGTTTTTTAGTTCCAACACGATCAGCGGTAAGCCATTGACAAACAGTATAATATCCGGTCGACGGCTATGGCGTGGACCTTTGATCGGCAGCTGGTTGACCGCCAGCCAGTCGTTGTGGCTAGGTTCGGCCCAGTCGATCAACCGCGCCAAGTCGCCACGGGTGTGGCCATCCTGCTGGTATTGCACCTTCACCCCAGCGATCAACATATTATGGAACTGGCGGTTGGCCGCTAGCAATGCCGGGGTACCGAGATCGACTACCTGTTTGACAGCATCTTTCCGGGCCGATAGCGGCATATTGGGGTTGAGTCGATGGATGGCATCACGGAGGGGCTCCAGCAGCACTACCTGCCGCGGATCACGGCGTTCGGGGCTGTGGGGTTGGTAACCAACGCTGGCCAACCAGCCGAGGGTCTCTTGTTCGAGTTGTTCTTCGGTCATGTTGGTGGCCTTCTATTATGGTTTATATTTCTTATAAAAATGTTTATTTTTGATCTTAATTTCGACATGTTTTGAGAATGTGTCGATTGCATCAACATATTATCTCCCCCTATTCAATTCAGCCAATTGCCGGCTACTGCTGGCCAATTTTTTAAGAATGGCTGGCGTACCAAAACGCTCGGCGTTGAGCTGCTCAAGTGGGGCAAGAGTTGTCATCTATCCTCCATCTTTGGTGACGACATGTATAGAAAAACTGAAGTTTCACGGTTTGTGAGTTTTTCACACTAGGCAACCAGCCTGAGCA
>JADGCM010000151.1 GCA_015228995.1 Magnetococcales bacterium | reverse complement strand
GCTGATAGTCGAGCAAGTGCTCCCGCAACGAGGTATTATGCGGCCACAGTAGCAGGCGGTCCTCCTCAATGCCCTGCTGTTGCAACCGCTGCCGCAGTTGACGACAAAACTCCGGATCGGAAATCGACTTATCCTTGATCACCAATCGGGCATGAGGCAGAGCCAATAAAACCCTAGTCCATAAATCCAGCGTCGTCGGGGTCAACTTGGCCATTTTATTGAATGAACCAAAGGTGATATAGCCGTTATCTAAGCAGGGTGCGGGGGCAACCTCTGGGGTGTAATGCGGCGGTCGATAACAGTAAAGCGCACAAGGGAGCCGCAGTAACGATTCGCTAAACCACTTCTCACTACCAGTAGGCAGCGTCACTACATCACCAACATAATAATCCATGGCCGCCAGCCCAGTGGTATTGATATAACCGGCGTAACTGATTTGCACCGGGGCTGGTTTGTGGGCCAAAGCTGGCAGACGATTGGCAGCGGTATGACCGGCTAAATCGACCAAAATATCAATGGCGTCGTTGTGAATGAGTTCCGCCAGGGCCGCTGTTGCAACCCCGCGCACATCACGCCACTGTGCCGCCAATGCCTGAATACGTTGTGTGGCGGTATCGTTACGTTTGCCCGTGGTATAGCATACGGAGGTAAAACGGTCGCGATCTTGGTGGAGCAGGATCGGCTCAATGAGAAATCCTATGGGAGATTCGCAAAAATCACCCGATAGATAGCCAACACGCAATGGTCGACCTGGTTGACGATCTCCCAACCAGGTTGTATAACGCGGTGTGGCGGTGAATCTTTGGCCATATTGGAGATGAGCTTGCAATAGTTCATCCTGGCCAATGGTGTCAGCGTAGTTGAGGTCAAATAGGTAATTGGAGTGATAGACAGCATTATCACGATCTTGCTCCATGGCCCAACGATAGTGTTGGCAGGAGGCTTCTACCTGTCCCTGCAAGGCCAGCAGGCTGGCCAGATTGTTATGGATGGCGTGTAATCCCGGGTTGAGCGCCAGGGCGCGGCGGTAATTTTTGTTCGCTTCGGTGAAATTACCCTCTTCCCGATAACCATTACCAAGATTATTGTAGGCCTCAAGTGAATTTGGATTGAGTGTAGCCGCCTGTTGCCAAGCCTGCATCGCCAATTGATGCGTCCCGGAGGCCCAGTAAGCCGAGCCAAGATTACAGTAAATCGTATCGGCACGCGGCACCAACCGCAGGGCCTGCTGGTAATAAGCAATGGCATCGGCAAAGGCAGCCCGACCGTAGCAGTCGTTGCCTTGTTGAAATAATTGGTTAGCTTGATCAATGGCGCGAGGGGCCGCTGCTGCCGGAGCACGCGACGGCGGCCGGACCGATGGACGAGACCTTTTCATGGTTGCACCCAACTGGATTAGTGAATAACCGTAGACCCGCGCATGATAACTCAAACACGGCTATAGAACTAGTGATACCACCAACCCAAGAGTGTAAAGAGAGCGTGACAACAACACCGGCCCTCCAATTGGTGCAGCAGGGGGATCAATTAGCGGCGCAGGATGACCCAACCGCGGCCGAGATTTGTTATCGGCGAGCCCTGGCCACCGATGAGCTATGCACGGAAGCTTGGCAGGGGCTTGGTTTACTGCATACCGCCCAACGTCGTTATGCCGCCGCCATCCCCTGTTTTGAGCAAGCCATCATCTTGCAGTTGCATGACGCCACCGCCCATCACCATTTGGCACAGGCTTTTCACAAATCAGGTTATGAGGCCCAAGCGATTATCCAATATGAATATGCCCTAGAGCTGCAAGCCGACGCCAGCGTCCAGGATCACTTGCTCCAGGCCCTATTGACGCTTGGCAACCGTTATCATCAGCAGGATTTATTAGCAGAAGCGGCCGCCTGTTACCAGCGCCTGATCAGCCTGGATCCAGACCATATCGAGGCGCACATCCAGCTAGGCATCCTAGCCGGTGCCGAGGGCGATTGGGGGCGAGCACAACGCCACTGCCAAAAGGCTAACCCCTTGTCTGACGAAAGCGTGACCGATCTACTCCAGCGTGGGGTGGGACACTACCACCAAGGCGAGCTGTTGGCCGCCATCTCCTGTTTTATCCAGATGGTAGCTATTCAAACGGACTATCCCGGTCATTACAACAACCTCGGTTTGATCATCGCCCAACTTGGTTACCACAGACAGGCCAGCCGCTGTTATCAACAGGCGTTAACCATCCAACCAGACGGCAATATCTATCATAATTTGGCCATTTCCTACTATCAATCGGGACAGGTTCACCAGGCCGAGCATTGTTTCAGATCGGCCATCGCCCTACAGCCTGATTATGCCCAAGTTTATAATAATTTCGGTAATTTCCTCCAATTACAAAATCGCATGCCCGAGGCACTCGAAGCCTTTGCCGCGACATTAGCGCTTGATCCCCACTGCCGGGGCGCCGATCTGTGGTATCACATCTCACAAGGGTCGGTCTGGCTGGCAGAGGGTCGGGTGCGTGACGGCTGGAAGGAGTGGGTCTGGGCTTGGTATCAGCCGCAATGCCGAGCGGTGATGCTCAATAACGACTTCATTGTCAATACCGAGCCATGGAACGGCACCGATACCATTGCCGGCAAACAGCTGCTGGTCATTGCTGGCGGCGCCGGATTTGGCGACGATATTTTATGGTGCCGTTATCTAGAGCGGCTGGTAACCACCTATCAAGCCGTTGTCACCGTGTTGTCGCCACCAGCGTTGATGACCCTGTTGGCTACCATTCCTTCCATTCGGGTAGTTTCTCACTATCCATCTGGCCACTTCGATGCCTATATTCCTTTGTTGGCCTTAACCTACGCGCTGGATATCCCCTTCCCGTTGCTCCAGCCCGATCCGCCCTATCTGACCGTACCCACCCAATTAAAAACCGAGTGGCACGACCGCCTCCAGCTCTATCTAGATTCTCCCTATCAGCCTTGTTTTACGGTTGGATTATGCTGGATGTCGGGTGGGGCACAGACACTTTGGAAACCGCGTTCCATTGTCCATGTCGAAAAGTTGTGGCCGCTGTTCGCTGTCCCCCATACCCAATTTTTCAGTCTACAAATGGGCGCCGACGCCTCCATGCTCCAACGTTTTCCAGCCGGTCGATTACACGATCTGAGCGCGGTATTGGGCGATTTTCTGAACACCGCCGCCATTATCTCTCAGCTTGATCTGCTCATTACGGTCGATAGTGCTTATCCCCATTTAGCGGGAGCCATTGGTCACCCCGTGTGGATGTTGCAGGCCGATCAAAACGATGCCCGTTGGATGCACGACCGCGACAGCAGCCACTGGTATCCATCGATGCGCCTATTTCGTCAGCAACAGGCTGGTAATTGGGATGAGGTGATTGAACAGGCCGCAACAGCATTACATCAGGCCGTAGCAACCAAATTGAGCGGCTAACCACGCTTTTGCAAGCCATGGTTAATGATAAGTGAGAGTCACTTTTTCATGTTGATTTATAAGCCATGCTTCATGTATTCTGCCAATGGAATTGTTTTTTGTTCATGGTTTAACCTCTGTAACAGTCTCTATGGTGTCAGAATGTGACTGAACGATGGCCATTGATGTTTTTTACCTATAGGCATGTAGGGGTTGGTCTTGTTGCCATACTGTTGCTGATAGCATTATTTGGCGGCTTTGTTCTGTGGCAGACCAACCAGATCGCCGGGCTTACTGCGCGCCTTTACACCCACCCTTTTGCAGTCAGTAATGCTACGCTCCGCGTCCAGTTTTCCTTGTTGCATGTGCACCATCTCCTGACTGAGGTTGTCCTTCTCGACCCAAAAAACCTTTTACCGAATGGCCTACGCGATGAGATCGAACAGGAAGCACAAGCCGTAATGGAGGATTTGGCTCTCATCCGAGAACGATTTCTGGGGGACAAGGAAGATGTTATACGAGCCACCCAAAGTGTCGTGGTGTGGCGCTCCGTAGTCGATCATATCTTGGAGCTACTTGAGAATGGAGACTCTGTCGGGGCTAGGCAACTCGTAAAAACGCGGGAATCTGCACAGATGGCAGATAT
>JADGCM010000150.1 GCA_015228995.1 Magnetococcales bacterium | reverse complement strand
CCAAAAAGACACCCGCATCATGGCAGTTGACATGAATCCCAGTAATTTTATCAAATACTAGGCGACAAGCCTTTTGCATCGCCTCGGCGCGTGCGGCAACCTGCAAAACGCTGCCTAAATTGAGGTCGCTCTCCTCCTCCTCCATGCCTGCATAACGCAGCAACTTGCGGTAGAATTTCTCATCGTCACTCAATCCCTCTTTCTGTTGCCGAACCAGCTCCGCTATGGTCATGCCAACCAAACTCACCGCTGGAAAACGGCGAGCATAACACGCATTATGCCTTCTCGGACCAGAACGTTGACGCTTTTGTTTGCTGCTCACGGCTAAGATCCCCTACCCCGCCTGTACCCATAACTGCTGCGGCAATTACCCCACCGCCGCTTGGCTTATATTAAGAAATATGACACAATAGGTAAAGGTGGTATGTTGTTCACACCCAAAGCTGTCGTGAAAAGGGAGCGCAACCATGAGCCATGACCAGGTTGTCACGTGCTGGTACTGTGGGACACCGTTACCGTCGCATACGCTGGGACGTGAAGGGGAGTGCCCGACCTGCAAGCGTGCCACGCGCGTGTGCCGCAATTGTCGTTTTTACGACCCTTCCTGTTGTGATGAATGTCGCGAACCACAAGCGGAGCGGATTCTCGACAAGGAACGCGCTAATTTTTGCGATTTTTTTGAACCAGAAGGTCACCAACCAGACAACCGGGCGTATCTAGAGCGCGAGGCTGCCCGTCAGGCGGCCGATTCTTTATTCCGTAAACGCTGATTGACGACGCCTGAGCAAAGTGTTGATCATCGCTGTTCTCGCACAAAAGTGGCCGTAACGCATGCTGTTGGATTTTCTGATCTCACCTCGATTGTGAGGTTGGCTGGATGAGGAAGGAAGGACTCTTAATGCCTTGTTCACCGTTTTGGCCAGTTTTTTTTATCCCTGGAGCGGGTGCCCCAGGCTACCCCAGAATCGCCCCGTTGGGGCTTCGTGATCCATACGCTTTCTTTCTTCGCTCCCGAATCTCCCCCTCACCCCCCAACCCCCTCTCCTACAAGGGGAGAGGGGGAGGTATGAGGCTGTTTTTACTCCCCTCTCCATTTATGGAGAGGGGCTGGGGGTGAGGTCTCATGACCTGGGGAATCGCCCCAGGAAACTGTAGGTAACCATAATCTATACTGGGTTAAAAATGAGTACGTTAATCTTTGTTGATTCTTCTCTTGCCAATTTCCAATCCCTGGTCCATAGCCTGCCCGCCGACCAAGAAGTCATCCTCCTCAATCCCGGTCAAGACGGCTTGGCACAAATGGCCGCCGCCCTGTCTGGCCGTAGCGGCTTGGCTGCCATCCATCTCTTCAGCCACGGCTCACCCGGAACGCTGCAACTCGGCTCCGTTACACTCAACTCAGCCAATCTGGCCGATTATAGCGGCGCTTTAGCAACTATCGGTGCTTCTCTGTCCGCTGGGGGCGATCTGTTGCTCTACGGCTGCGATGTCGCCGCCGGCGACGAGGGCCGAGCCTTCATCAACGCCTTGGCTCAAGCCACCGGAGCGGATGTGGCAGCTTCTGACGACCTGACCGGCGCAGCCCGCCTAGGCGGTGATTGGCAGTTGGAGGTACAGACGGGAGCGGTGCAAGCACGGGATATTGCGGCGCAATTGAGCGGCTATGATGGGGTGTTGGATGTTGCGTCGCTGCAATCCTTGCCTATCGATTTGGCTCATTGGAACGCATGGTCGGCCGGTACTGTGCAATTGACGGCAAATGGATTGCAATTTAGTGGTACTGGTTACCGCAATGGTAATGGTATTGATTTTAATTCAGGATATTATTTTGATGCCGGAACCGATCTTTATATACGCTGGCAAGCCGACGGCGGCTATATGGGAATGGGCGGAACAAGTACTGGTGCTAGCTATACTTATGGCCCTCTGACAACGGGTTGGTCATTTGGGGGCTCTGTATTAATTCCCCATAATACCTGGATTTATACGAAGCTGCATTTCACGAACAATCGCAGTTATACTTACACTACCTCGACCGGTAATTATAATGATGCCGGTGGAACTGTTTTTACGAGTGGAACCGCCACCAATAATGTAGCTTTGAACCGAATTGGTTTTGGGTTTGGAGATAACTATAACGGCACGGGTGCTTCGATAACTATTGGAGAAGTCAAGACAAACGCGCTACCCATACAAACCGTTCCACGCGTTTCCTACCAATTTAGTGATGGTATAGTTCCGCAAGCTTTTTCTGGGTCGGAGACCATGCAAGTGGTCAACCAAACACTCCTCATTAATCCTTCCGATACGGCTCAAACGTTGTCGCTCAGTGTAGCAGGATATAATTGGATTAATTTTTCATATAGTACTGATTATGTTGGTACTGGTAGAGATATAGCACTGCCATATTCTTTTAAGATATTTCTTGATGGATCGCAGGTATATCATGGATATTCCCTGTCAACTACTGGCCCTCAAGATTGGCACCAGGCGAGTTTTTATATTCAACCTGGCTCCAAAAATATGAGTATTGCCATCCAGGGTAGTGGCGGTCAAATGTGGCTTGATAATGTTACCCTATCAAATACCGCCATCTTCGGCCTCGACCTGGCTGCTGCCGACGATACCGGCACCTCCAATTCTGACAACATCACCAACCAGACTAGTGCTCTCACTATCAGCGGTAGCGGTGGCGAAGTGGGTAGCACGCTGGTGCTGTTTGACGACAAAGACAACGATGGTGTCATCGATACCGGTGAAGCCCTAGCCACCACCAGCGTGACAGCAACGACTTGGAATGCCGATGTCAGCTTGGCTAATGGCACGCACGCCATCAAAGCCATCCAGACGGATGCGGCGGGGAATAGCGGTGCGGCGTCTGTGGGGTTGGGTGTGACTGTTGTTGCACAACCTACCAACAACGCCCCTACCGTCACTGCTTTTAGCAAAGCCGGCGATGAAGATGCCGCCATCTCCTTCGCCACTACCAACTTTAGCGCTAAATTCAGCGACCCAGACAGCGACGCGCTGGCCCGGGTTAAAATCACCAGCTTACCCAGCAACGGTACTTTGCGCTTGAGCGGAGCGGCGGTGACACTTAACCAGGAGATCGTCGCGGCTAATCTTGGTAACTTGAGTTATGTCCCAAACAGCAACTGGAGCGGCAACGATAGCTTCGGCTGGAATGGCTACGACGGCACTGCTTACGCCAGCAGCGCCGCCACGGTGACCCTTGCGGTCAATCCGGTTAATGACGCCCCCATGGTCACCGGCTTTAGCAAAAGCGGCCGCAGTGATACCCCGGTTAGCTTTGTTGCTAGCGACTTTAGCAGCAAGTTTAGTGATGTCGATGGCGACAACCTGAACCGAATCCGGATCACCAGCTTGCCCAGCAACGGCAGCTTGCAACTGAACAGCGCGGCGGTGACGCTCAACCAAGAGGTTACGGCGGCCAATCTGGGGAATCTAGCCTTTGTGCCGACGGCGGGCTTTGGGGGCAGCACTGGTTTTCAATGGTTGGCTTTTGATGGCCAAGAGTGGAGCGGTAGTGCTGCTACCGTTGGTTTGACCATCACCGCCATTGCTACCAACAACGCCCCGACGGTCACGGCTTTCAGCAAAGCCGGTGATGAAGATGCCGCCATCACCTTTGCTACCACTAACTTTAGCGCTAAGTTTAACGACCCAGACAGCGACGTGCTGGCCCGGGTTAAAATCACCAGCTTACCCAGCAACGGTACTTTGCGCTTGAGCGGAGCGGCGGTGACACTTAACCAGGAGATCGTCGCGGCTAATCTTGGTAACTTGAGTTATGTCCCAAACAGCAACTGGAGCGGCAACGATAGCTTCGGCTGGAATGGTTACGACGGCACCGTTTACGCCAGCAGCGCCGCTACGGTGACTCTGGCGGTCAATCCGGTTAATGACGCGCCGATGGTCAGCGGCTTTAGCAAAAGCGGCCGCAGTGATGCCACTGTTGCTTTCACCGGCAGCGACTTTACCAGCAAGTTCAGTGATGCTGATGGCGACAGCCTGAACCGGATCCGGATCACCAGCCTGCCCAGCAACGGCTCGTTGCAACTGAACAGCGCGGCGG
>JADGCM010000149.1 GCA_015228995.1 Magnetococcales bacterium | reverse complement strand
GCCTGAGCCGCTTCGACCAGTGCTGGTTCCGCCGCAATCATTTGCGGAGAAAATTGCGGTATCTCCTGCCCAACCACCTCCGCCGTTATTCTGGCCATTTCTATCTGTAGTC
Source organism: Magnetococcales bacterium (assembly GCA_015228995.1). Classification (GTDB taxonomy): domain Bacteria; phylum Pseudomonadota; class Magnetococcia; order Magnetococcales; family JADGCH01; genus JADGCH01. Next base: position 4,023 of record JADGCM010000149.1, on the reverse strand, counting down.
CGACCAAGCGCCGCTGCAACTCCGCCAAATCAGCATGGGCCCGGACTGGATCCAGCCGCAGCAATGGCTGATATCGGGTAACTTTTTCTCCCTCTTGAACCAAAATGGCCTGAACGATGCCCCCCTCCAGATGCTGAATGGCCTTGATGCGTGAGCTGGGCATGACCACCCCCTGGGCCCGACTGACAACGTCAAGCAGCGATACCGCTGCCCACAACAACAGCAGGGCTAAAAAGCCAGTACTCAGATAGAGCAAAAGGTGGGTGTTGTGCTGAGGCAATGGCCTAGAGTTCGACAACCTGACTGGCTCCCCGTACAATATTGGCATCATGGGAGGCAATCAGCAGCGTTTTGCCGCGCTTAGCTAGGTTGATCAGCAGGGCATAAACGGCGGCTGTGCCGCGCTGGTCTAACCCTTCTGATGGTTCGTCGAACAACATAATTTGGGCATCTGCAGCAATAGCACGTGCCAGTGCCAATCGACGCCTCATCCCTGGCGCTATTTCCTGGCCATCGTGGCTGAGCCACCTATCTAGACCAGCAGGATGCTCTGTGATCAACAATTCCGCCCCAGCCATCACGATCAAGTGGCGCATCTCCTCCTCGGATAGCTGCGACGCCACAGCCAGAAAATTGTCCCGCAATGTTCCAGGGATGAACGTAATGTGTTGCGGTAAATAGCCCAAATGGCGCCGCCGCCATTCCGGAGCCAGCTGCCGAACGTCTACCCCATCCAACAGCACCTGCCCACGACTCGGCTGCTGCAAACCGATCACTGTCCGCAACAGAGTCGATTTGCCAGAACCATTGGCACCGGTGATGACACAAACGCTGCCGGGCGCAATGGTAACCGATAGGGAATGGATCAGTGGCGTCGGTCGGTCAGTCCATTGGATGCCGAGCTGGCACAACTCCAGGTGGCCTCGGCAGTGGGCAGGCGAACTCCCTGGCTCGGGTTCTGCCTGAACAGCTGCCGCGAAGGCGCGGGCGTTAACCAAAGCCATTTCAGCCTTTTTAATTGCCTCGGCAAGGTGTGATAAACGGCTAATGGTAGCAAAAGCCCGGTTAGCGAGGATGTTGGCCCCAATCAGCGATCCGACGTCCAAGCGGCCATCCACAATCAACAAAGCCCCTACGGTGGTAACCGCCACCCCACCCAGGGCATGAATGGCCTGGGTGAGCGAGACTATGGCACTGTTCTGGTAAACGATTGTCCGTCGTACAGCAGAAGCTTCCTCGACGACGGCGATCCAGCGCCGTAGCAGTGAGGTCTGACCACCAAAATGGCGTATACCATCGGCAGCTTGTAGGGCTGTCGTCAACAGAGTTGATAGCCGTGCTATCAGTGCCTGCCGCTGTTGTACAGGCACAGTCAGCCGTTGCTGTCCATACCAACCCGACCACCCCAGCATAAAAATCACCAAGCCCGTCGCACCAGCCAGTAGTGGGGATAATAACGCAATGACAAATATAAACAATAAGACAAACGGCAGATCAGAAAGCGCCGCAATATTGGCAGGACCAAAAGCCTGTGTGTCCCGATCGACTCCGTGCAGGATCGACTCGATCTCGGCACTGGAACGACCCCGCAACTGCTCAACAGGCGCGGTGAGCAACAGACCGTAGAGTCCGATCACGATTCGAGATTCTTCATCACCAGCCAGTTCTTCTGCCAACCGCAACCGCATGGCCCGAAAGGCATACTCACCGATGATGGCCAACACCACCCCCAGGGTCAATGTCACCAGCGTGCCCGAGACACCATGGGCTACATAACGATTCAAGACATTGGTCACGTAGAGGGAAGAGGCCGTAGCCAGTAAGTTGACCGACAGCGACGCTAACAGCAGCCGTGCCATACCAGCACGGTTACGCCGCATGCGAGCCAGCAATTCTTTCATACCAGAAATGCCTTCATAAATGGCTCATGACTTCTTGGCCGGTTCGATCATGGCGATCCCCCCTTCCTCCCCATCTAGATCGCGCCACTCGATGCCCAGTTCGTTAAACCGTTGCCACACCAGTTGCCACAACTCCTGAGAAGCCTTCTTTTTTTTGCCCATGTGACGGACCGAGAAACTAACCATAAAACGTGACACCCAATGGCCACTAACACACTCCACCCCGACAAAATAGACACTTGGCTCATCATCGGGAATATCACGGACAAAACTCGTCACCTGTGGCAACACCTCCTGGAGCGCCTGCAAGACCGTGGTTGGGTTATACCGTGGATCGACATAAATGTTGAGGCTAGTATTGGCGCAACGGGCCTTACTGAAATTATGGGTCTCGGCATCGGAGGTCTTGCTGTTGGGAAATGAGATACTCTGGCCATCATCGGAGAGAATCCGCGTCGTGCGCCAAGTGATATCGGTTACTTTTCCCAAAATATTATTAATTTTAACGAAATCCCCAATCGCAAAAGGACGTTCAATGTTCAGGATGATGCCGGAAAAGACATCCCGGAGGTTGGATTGCACCGCCATACCAATAATCATCGCCATCATGCCGGAGGTAGCCAACAAGCTGGTAATGCTTTGGCCCATGACAAACGTCACCATACCAAATGTAGTCAAGGTGTAGATGACCAAAGCCACGGATATGCGAATAATGTTGGGGATTTTACGCTCCGTTTTGATCTCCAGTGGTACCCACAGAAAACGCTCCATGGAAATGGTGACCAGGGTGGCTGGCATGTACCACCAGAGGATATCGTAGAGCAAGACGATATTATCTACTGTAGCGGTGGAAAATTTCTGTAGACCGTAGTCACGAATCAAATTACCCGTTGATATCAGCAGTACCGGCCAGCAGATCAGGCGCAACAATAGAGTTTGTAGCCGCCAAAATTGGCGCCTGTTGCGATCGCGTTCCAGAACACGCGCCAGTAGGCTGCCATTGAGGGAAAGGATAGCCAGATAGATAAAGGCTGTCGTTGAAGAGATGAAATCGCGTGCGTCCAGTCGATCCGGTTTGAGAATAACGCCTACATCCATCATGGAAAAAAACGGCCGCGGTTTACCAAAACCAACAAAAAGCGGATTACCTTCCACATTGCGTAACAATAAGTCTTGTGAGGTGGAGGCACGTTCGATCAACCAGCCATTGACCCCTGCCAGAATCTTATCGCGCCTCAATGTCTCCACCAACGGGTCTGTATGCGCCGCTTGAAGTTTGATGGCCGACACCACTTGTTGCCAAAGACCCTTGTCCTCCGTGGCAACAGCTTGGCCCTGATTGGACGACTCCTCGTTTATCATCAGGTTCATGCCAATGATATCATTGACATACATCAAATTATTACGCCCCAGCACACGGTGGTGAAAAGCCAATCCCACCAATAATGTGCCGTAGCTGCGTGTGATATCGGAATAATTGAGGTAGAACTTGCCTTTGACACGGTAGACGCGATAGAGCAAGTCGCCGTCTTTGCCCTCCCGCACCGGTTGTTCCAGCGTAATCGGCTCAACGGCGTTGGTAAAGACCACATTTTGCGGCTCGAAATCCCCACGCCAACGAAACCAGATCGCGAAGTCGATGTCAGCCGTATTGCTGGCACGGTCCAGAGCGGCGATTTTTTCTAGACGCACCCCCGTGTATACCACGTTGGTTTTATACATAAAACGATCATTTACATACAAAGCGCGCCCAGAGGTCACCTCCTGGAGGAGGTTGGTCACTCCTTCTTCACGGATAGGCGATAGCTGGGTAAGGGCCGCGATCAGATTGGCTCCATCGTAAAGCCCCACCAGAGGCGAACGCGCCGCAGTGCCTTGGACATTAAAAAAGAGCGGCCCATTGACGCCGACAAAAGCGTTGTCAATTTTATTTTTACTGGCTAGGGTGTCGCGCAGGCGCTGCCGCATCTCTTGGATCGGCACTTCCTTGTTATTGACCACCGCCCCGATCAGAGCCGTGGCCATGAGATGCGCCGCGTCGTAGGCGTAGGCGGCCACCCAATCTGGCCAACCGTTATAACTACTAATGTAATCGTGCTGGAATCTCTGCGCCGTCTTACCA
>JADGCM010000148.1 GCA_015228995.1 Magnetococcales bacterium | reverse complement strand
ATTCCATGCAATCCAAATCATTACGCTAATACCCCACCCTGACGCCAACATACCCCAGCGAGGTCTTTCTTAGCGCACCAAAGCTGCTCTCTGAGTCACCATTGAACAGATCAAAACCGGCAAAGCCCTGGATGGTATCGGTGAAGGCATAACTCGCCTTGCCACGCAGCAGCGATTCGTTCAATTGCGGATAGACCAGTGCCGATAGTTCACAAGTGGCGGTATCATTAAAGCCGTGCCAGCCGATACGGGCCGAAAAACCATAGCGGTCGCGGCTGGTTTGCTCGGAGATGATGTTGTTTTGCAGTGCCACCACCTGATCAAGCGGATTGGCAAACCGAGCTGGCGATAGATCTCCCATGACATGCTTGAATAGGGCCTGGATGTTGACGTTGATCGACTCGGTAACATCAGTATCGCCTCCAGCAACGATATGCAGGAATGAATGTTTGCGGTCGGCTTGATCGCCATGCGCCACCGCTGTATAGGCCACTTCACCGCGCAGACCCAACGCACCGACCGTAGTTGCCACATCCGCTCCCAGTGTCTGAATACGGTGGTGCTGTTGCTGAAATAGCGTCGGTGATAGAGCCGTAATCTCAGGCATACGGTCGAGGCCGTTGAAGTACGATACGGACCAATCGATGCTACTGCCGCTGTTGTCATAACGGATAGCCGCTTGTGTTGGTACCCAGCCTTCCTGCGGTCCATCCTGCAAGGTGGTCCCTGGAGCAGCCGCCAACCGCAATCGATGGGGTCGAAATTCCGGCAGCCAAAGTAGTTCTAGCTTGCTGGTACGGGTCACCGGCACACCCACGGCGGTCATGAAACTACCCGAGCGATGGTCATCATCGGAACTGAATAACAGCGTATGGTCGATCGGCGTGATCTGATCGGTTGGGTTGATTTTGTCGGCGCGTCCCCAGACGACGATACGTCGGCCCACCTTAAAATCAAGATCATTCTGACTCCAGGACAGCCAGCCTTCACGCAGATCAGCACGCGAGCCAGTGTCGCCCTGTCCATCAGCTACAGCCAGCAACCAGCCTTCGGTATAAAGTTTGACGTCGGTCGATAAGGTCATGTTGCTACGCAACCACAGACTGGAGATGCTCTGCGCCGGACCCGGTGTCGGCAGACGATCATGACTGAAATAGGCCAGCCGCAACGAGTAGTCAACGTCCAGAGCTGTCTCGTCAGCATGGGCAGCCACAGCCGTGCAGAGCGCCAGTACCGCCAGACCCAACCGACCTGACTGCACCACTACCGCTCCATGGCCTGGGGCGTGAACAATTCATCGGTCAATCCCTGATTGGCCGCGTAATGATCGAAGTTCAGTATAGTCCTGTGGCTGGATTGCTGATTGCTGGCCTCTACATGCATGAATTGCCACTTATGCCCGATCTCATCGACAAGTTTGATCTGTGATGCCAGAATGCTTTTCATCATCTGCCCAGCCTCATCCCAATAGTCCGTCTTTAGTGCCAGACAACTTTCACGATCAACCCATGTTATGCGTTTTGAGTAGCCGCTGCTACTTCTGACCCGATCGTTCCTGGGCAGACTCTCGATGACCGATACTGCTCTACCATCCACGGTATCCTCACGCACTTTCTGATGCGACCAATCTATCGGTTTATGGCCAATGATATCACCAAAAGTGAGGTCAGAACCAACAAAGCTGTCGCGCTTATTATCGGCTACCAAGCGACGCACTTTTTTCAAGGCTGGTAGATAGATCCACATGTCATCGTCTTGGTTGCGCTGCTCAATGAGTAGCGTCACGGTACCCTTGATATCAGCTGGAGCTGTAAACCGCAGCAGACGCATGTTGTCTAGGCCGTTGGCTTCCAGCTTAGTCATCATCACCAGCTTGCGCACGCGTTGTCCACCGGACGAGTCGGTTAGCACCATGGTCAGTTCCGCTTTGGCATCGGTCACCTTGGTTGCGGCATCATTACACGCCATCATCTCGGTTGCGGCTGGGTCATCAGCAGCCAAGGCCGTCGATAGAGCCGTCACTATCCATAGAGCAGCCATGATTGATCTGATTCCAGCAGCAGTCATGATCATTTCCTCTCTGTTACCGTGTTGCCAAACATAAACCGAGGCTGGAATTGCTCCAATAGAGCCGGTATCAAGCTCAGCGCGGCAAAGACGCTGACAAACATCGCTGAAGCAATCAGCAAGGCTAGCCATTGATGCACCTTGAACCCCAGAGAGAGGCCGAGCACACCATAACCGATGGCCACCGATGTAGCCACATACAAACAGGCCCTGCCGGCACTGTTGAGAGTTCTGGCTACCACCCCCCCCTCTGCAGCATGACGATGCAACTCCTCGCGATAGCGGGATAACAGATAAATGGCATAGTCGGCACCGATACCGACCGACATGGCCGAAATCAATGATGTTGGGATATTGAGCGGGATACCCAACCAGCCCAGCAAGCCAAAATTGACCGTCACCGCAATCAGCAAAGGAGTTAATACCAATACCCCAGCCACAAACGATCGAAACACCAACGCCGACGCCATAAACACCACAGTCGTGATCTGCAGCATATTGAGCAGTTTATCCCGCACCATAACCTCGTTCAAAGCCGCTGCTTCAGCGACACCACCACCAAAACGAACCGTAACCGAGTCTGGCAGTGCTGATTGAGCCAGTTGTTGTGTTCTGGCAACCAGATTGAGGATAAACGGGCTGTCATCCCTCTGTACATACACCTTGATCGTGGCACGCTGATCATCGGCATCGATATATGATTTGAGATCATCAGGATCACCAGACATGCTATAGAGCAGCAGGTATTGTCCGGCCATCTCAGCTGTAGTTGGAAGCGTATCGGCTTCTTGCTGATCGGCATGCATGGCCCGGTTCATCCGTTTCAGAAAATCGACAATGGATAGCGTCTTACCAACTCCTGGCAACTGCCCCAGTTGCTGCTGAAGGATATCCATACCCCGCAGCACATCGGGGCGTTTGATGCCACCCTCTTGTCCGGCATCGATCAGGATATAAAATATCTGCGTGCCAGCCAGGTTATGATTGATGATAGCATCATCTTGTCTGACCGTCGTCCAGTCAGCAAAATTGGCTTTGTTCGAGTTCTCAACCTGAATCCGACTTGCTCCGACCAAAGCGGCTGCAACCACCATTCCCCAAACAATAAAGGGTTTGCGGGTGGGACTCCAGGCAACAAGGCGAGCTATGATGGTATCCCAAACCGCATGGCCGGATCGAATCGGTCGCGGCCATGGTGGCGGTTGCAACCAGGATCGCAGCGCTGGCATAAAAGTCAGTTCAATTAACAAGGCATTGATGATTCCTACACCGGTAAAAATACCAAAAGTGCGCACGGTCCTGATCTCAAAGATGGTCAGGGACAAAAACCCCGCTGCAGCAACCAGACTGGCAGCAATCATGAAACGGCCCACTTTATCGATGGATACCACCACTGCCGCATGATTGGCCTCGACTGATGATAGCCCATCCATCCGCAGCCGATCATATTCCTCGTAATATCGCTTCAGAATCTGTACGGCATGGCCGGCAGCAATAGCCAGAATCAGGATGGGAGTGGTAGCGTTGAAGACATCCAGTGGAATACCACTGGCTCCCATCACACCCAATACCCAGATCAATGCCAGATTGGCAGTTAACAGAGGTAAAAACAGTCCCTGCAGGCTGCGAAAAGCATCGAACAGCAACAAGGCAATCAACACCACGGCAACAGGCACAAAGATGATCATACGCTCCGAGTAGATCTCGATCTCACCGAGAAAATTGACATGTCCACTGAGGTAGATCGATACCGATGAATCCCGCTCACGATCAATCAGTGGGGCTACCCGGCGCAAAATCGTGCCGTATCCGAGTGGATCGGGCTCAAAACCGACGATAATAGCAAATAGGCGTTGATCGCCAGAGACAATGGCCTTATCGTAGAGCGGGTTCTGCTCCAGCAATGCCTGTAGCCGGTCGGGGTGGTCGATCATCGTACGCAGGGGGGTTACACTGAAACCATCCTCATGGCCGGAAATGGCTTTGACATTGCGGCTGGCAACGCTCAACAGTGTTGACTAAAAACAGGTAAGCCACCGGCTATGCCGGTGGACTCAACAAGGCTATG
>JADGCM010000147.1 GCA_015228995.1 Magnetococcales bacterium | reverse complement strand
GATCTGACGGCTAGGGGAATCCTGGGGCATCAGCCGCACTTGACGTTCAAGAAAGCCGTGCCGATTAAAAAACCATAACTCTTGCAGGCCATCGTCACCACCGCTCTCGATCAACGCCGTTACACCGCCGTTGCCGACCGGAACCAGGGTGGTGACACGCCCCGATACCATCAGCTCAACCGGGACCCCAGTACGGTGGCGGGCCGGTACTGGGTCGTCACCGGTAACGGCGTTGTTGATCAGCAGAGCAAAGCCGATCAGAATAACCACAGCCCCGAACATAACGGCAATTTTTAATAGATTCATCGATTACTCATGGACAATATCAACACCAGCAGGGGGAGTAAACTGAAAGCGTTGCGCATCAACGGGTTGGTTAAGGCGGACATGGCTGAAGGTAAACCAAGAACGGTGTCCCATCGTGTCCGCCACCATGAGACCTAACAACCGATCCTGTTGTGGATCGAGTGTAATGGCGATTTCATGCACAGATTTATCATCACGCTTGGGTTTGAGATGAACGGTCGGCGCTAGCCAACGGCCACTGGGCTGCACCTCCCAGATAAACGTGTCAGCAATACGGACGCCAGAAACAAGAAAAGCAGCCGGCGTTTCGTGCAGGAGCCTAGCCGTGCTGCGTGTTGCCTGGCGCAAATCGGGCTCATAATACCATATCTCGCGACCATCGGACAGCACCAGCTGTTGAAAGGGCTGTTGATAATCCCAGCGAAACCGCCCCGGTTTACTTGCCACGAAATGGCCACTATTTTCACGCTTGGTGGTTGATCCATCCTCGTCGACCTGTTGGACAAAATCACCTTCGATTGTTTGCAACTGATCAGTAAATCGCTGCAGCCGCTCCATGACCTGTCTCGATTTGGCATCGGTGGGCTTATCGGCACGTTGTTCAGCAGCGTCGATCTGAGTGCCCCATAGACCACCAGTAAACAGGCCGTAAAGCAACCAACGATACAGCTGGGGGGTGAGGAGGAAGGCCAAACGATTCAAGGCAATTTTTTCCTTTCCTAGATTCGATACCAATAGCACCTAAAAATCCCGAAAGCGCGTTCAGACGCCATTGTGCCTGATTGGCATGATGTTGGCAACCGTTCCAGAGTGAACAACAAACCACTGAGAGAGAACAGCCATGGGGATTATTGTTAATTTACAGAGCAATCTAGCTGTCAATCATGCGACAACGTTGTTGTCACGCAAGCCATCGAACCTCGTCGCTGAGTTGGCCCATTACCAAAAAAAGACGGAACAGCTCAAGCGGATCTACGACCTGCACAAACGACTGTCACAGAAATTAGACTTGGCTTCCATGGTCGAGGAATTTTCGATTTGGTTGGCCGGTTATCTCGACCATGAGTTGGTGGCTTATCGTCACTGGCGTCGCGGCCGCTCTCATGTTGCCTGTTCTAGCCACGGGCCAAAGCGTCAGGAGCTGGTGGAAGTGGCTCAAGAGATTATGCAGCAGCCCCCACAACCGCATTACATCACCGGCTCATTAGCCGCCACAACGGCTGGATCGCTGGGTTCTGAACTGCGTTATTTCATGCGCCCTCTGGATCAAAGCAGCACGGACGATGTGTTTTTACTCATTGCTGCTGAGGATCAGCAGTTGCCCGAGCAACAGTCGCGTCAATTTTGGCAGACTTTTGTCAACGACATGGCTGAAGAGTTGCGTCTACCCTTGGAGCGTGCCTTGATTTATGAGGATTTGTATGATCAAGCGCGGCGTGATGCGTTGACCGGTTTGGTCAATCGCCGCGTCTTCGAGGAACGAGCTGAGCATGAAATTGCCAATGCCCAGCGTTACAAACACTCGCTGGTTATGGCAGCACTCGACTTGGACCATTTCAAGTCCATTAACGATGGCATGGGACATGCTGAAGGGGATGAGGTGCTGCGGCAGGTTTCGCATGTGTTACTTGATGGGGTACGGGATTCGGATATCCTGGCACGCATTGGTGGCGATGAGTTTGCCTTGCTACTGCCCAATACCACCCTGACCAGTGCCCAATATCTCACCATGCGCCTCTGTCACGCTGTCGCTGAACTCGATATTCACGCTGCCGACTCTCCCTCGCTAGGGATTAGCATTGGGTTGGCTTGCTGGCAACATGGCATGACCCGCGAGGAATGGAGCAATCAAGCGGATCAAGCCCTTTATCGGGCCAAAGCAGCTGGGCGTTGTGGTGTTTCTTTGTAGGATCGTGTCGGTGAGGAAGCCATGATGGATATCGGGACAGCAGTTGTTGATGGGCGTTATCGGGTCGGTGCGGTAATCGTTCCCCACCCAACTGGGCGGTTAATAGCGGCACATGACGTCGAACGCAATGTAGCCGTGCTGCTCAAAGAGATCCCGGTATTGCTGTCAAGCCGTTTTGAGCACTATTTCACCGAATTCAAGCGCCGTTTCCATCTCCTTCAGTCGCTGCGCCATCCTGCCATCGTGTTACCGCTGGCTCACGTATATGATCGCCCCTTGGATCGTCATTTTCTGGTGTTTGATGCTGAAACGGGAGAACCTCTGCGCGATTACCTCAGACGGCAACCTGGAGGTTGCCTAGCCGTAACCGAGGCGATGGAGTTTGGTCAACGGATCGCATTGGCGCTCGACTATGCGCATCGCCAGGGAGTAGTCTGTGGTGGGCTACGCTTAGATAATGTTCTATTGTATCCGGATCGGCAGATCCGCCTCTCTGGCTGCTTGGATCACGAGCTGCACGCACTGTTGTTACGGGTCGATGCCACCGTTGCGGATGAAATATCTCCGAGTGTAGCCCCAGAACAATGCTTATTAGTGCGTCATCAAGGTGAAGCGGGCTGGTGTCTACAACCTCATTGTCGTCACGGGCAAGTACGGCTGTTGCCGACCCAGCCGACCGTTAGCGGTGATATCTACGCCCTGGCAGCATTACTGCACGAATTACTGTTTGGACAGCCACCGTCTTTTTCGGCAACAGCCGACAACCTCTCTCTCTCAAATTTAACAGGCATAACGGTGTCGTTGTCACCGGATGTGACTGCCCGGTTGGGTCAACGGGGCGAGCGGCTGCTACAACAAGCCCTAGCGGTGGACCCGCAGCAGCGTCCCAAGCGGGTAGGAACCTGGATGCAATTGCTAGAAGGAGAGGTACAAGTCACACTGTTGAGCACGCTCACCGAGCCGGCCACTCCAGAAGCCGGTCCTACCACTCCGGCGCCGTCCTCTCAGCCGCCACAGCCCCCCCCTCCTCCTGCTATAGCCGCTCCACAGCCACTCCTGATGTCGGAGTTTACCGTCTCCCCCTCCGAGATGGTCAGCCCACCGCCACCGCGTTTGCCACCGCCGCCACCGCGCCTGCCATGGATTCGGTCACATCGTCTGCTAGCAGCCTCGTTGGCCGCTGTGGTGGTAACCGGGGTGTTGAGCTGGAAGTTGTTCTGGCCGGGCATTGCCGATGAAAAGAGCGCCGCCGAAATGCGTGATTTGGTCCGTTCGGCTGAACGTGACCTAGATGCCTTCCAGATGACCATGAATTCTGGTAGTTACGCCTATGAAAAATATCGTGAGGCGTTGCGACGCAACCCGGATAACGGCGACGCGCGCCGAGGCATAACGGTTGTAGCGGAGAAATATGCCCAACTGGCGCAGGTAGCAATCGGCAACTTGGCCGATTTGGCCATTCGTGCGCCGATGGCGTCCGGCAACGATAGCCTGATTGCCGACGAATTGCGTAACAAGCAGAAAGAGCTGGACGAGCAGCGCCAGCGGATGTCACAGTTGGAGACGAGATTACGCGAGCTAGAGCCAAGCGTGGCGCGCCTAAGTGAACTGGAGGAGAAGGTGCGCGCAGAGCAACGTGATCGGGAGCAACTAACGGAATTGACGCAACGGCTGCAACGTGCCCAAGAGACGCGGACCGCTCCGCCGCCGCCGGAACAGCGCCGTCCTCCGCTCGCCACACCAGCACCTGGCCTCAGGGTAGAGGAAGCGGCGGCGCGACCGACACAGGAACTCAAAGTGGCTGGTTTGCGCCCCGAAATCCACCCCCCTGCTCCCCCTGCTCTACCCTCTTCCTTGCCATCTGACCACGCCGTGTCGGCGGCACCGCCGCCTACCACCTCTGGTTATGCCATTCAGGTAGGCGCTTTTGGGGATGCC
>JADGCM010000146.1 GCA_015228995.1 Magnetococcales bacterium | reverse complement strand
ATCGGCGCCGATGATCCCCCAGGAATGACCCCTTTGAGTCGCTCTCAACCACCACGCACCCCGCCGGCATGGTCGTTGATCAATGTCTTGAGTGGGATCCCCAACTCAACTTCGTAGTTACCCGGCTTGTTGACATGGCCAGAGACGGAAAAAAGCTTGGTACCAGATGATTTAGCCACTCCCAAACCCGCGTACCAGTCGCCACCACGGAGCACGATATCTGGGACAGCCGCCAAGGTCTCAACATTGTTGATCACCGTCGGACAGTCGTAGAGACCGATATTGGCCGGAAAAGGCGGCTTCAACCGTGGCTGCCCCTTCTTACCCTCCAGTGACTCCAACAGGCCAGTCTCCTCGCCACAAATATAGGCCCCCGCCCCACGATGGACAGCCAGATGGAACCGAATCCCCTTTTGCAGAATGTTGTCACCCAACAAACCAGCCGCATAAGCCTCGTCGACGGCGGCCTGCAAGCGTTCCGCTTCACGGTAAAACTCGCCACGGATGTAGATATAACCTTGCTCGGAGCTGACGGCATAAGCAGCGATGATCATCCCTTCAATCAATAAGTGGGGATCAAAACGGATAATATCGCGATCTTTACAAGTGCCAGGTTCGCCCTCATCAGCATTACAAACCAGATATTTCGGTCGCGCATCCTCCTTGGGAATAAACGACCACTTCAGACCGGCCGGAAAGCCAGCACCGCCGCGACCACGCACCCCAGAACGTTTGACTTCATCAATGACATCCTCACGCGCCATGGTCAACGCCTTGGCCAGAGATTGATAACCACCAAACTCCTGATAAACAGCCAGGGTGTGGCTGTTGGGACGATGAATGTTTTTGAAGACCACTTGCACCGCAGAACCGCTCATGGAGAGACCTCCATCATCCGATCGATAACGGCTACCGCCGTTTCGGGGGTCAAATTCTCGTAGTAATCGTCGTTGATTTGCATCATTGGCGCATTGACACAGGCCCCCAGACACTCCACCTCAGTCAGGGTAAACTGACCATCTACTGTGGTTTCCGAAAACTGGATCCCCAATTTCTGTTGCAGCGCCTGGGCAATGGCGTCGGAATTACACAACCAACAAGAAATATTGGTACACACCTGCACGTGGTAGGTACCAACAGGCTTGAGGTTGTACATGGTGTAAAAGGTGGCCACCTCGTAGACCCGTATCGGCGCCAAACCGATCAACTCGGCCACGTAATCAAGCGCCTGGCGCGACAGCCAGCCGCCAAACTGGCGCTGTGCTAAGTGGAGGAGCGGCAGCAGCGCCGAACGCCGCTGGTTAACTGGATAACGCCTAAAAATCTCCTCGACCTGGCGCAAAGCCTCTGGCGAGAAGCAGGGCTTTAACTCCTCGGGACCATCCTGGAGAACGTGAGCTACGGTATTGGAAGTGGTCATCGGTCAATTTCACCAAATACGATATCGATACTACCCACAATTGTCGTCACGTCGGCCAACATGTGGCCGCGCGTCATAAAGTCTACTGCCTGCAAGTGGTTATAACCAGCAGCACGGATTTTAACCCGATACGGCTTATTGCTGCCATCGGAGATCAAGTAGACGCCCATCTCCCCCTTCGGCGTCTCAACTGCGGCGTAAATCTCCCCAGCGGGTACCACAAAACCCTCTGTAAATAGCTTGAAATGGTGGATCAGGGACTCCATGCCCTGATACATTTCGTTACGGTAGGGGGTGGATATTTTAAAGTCATCGTGACGCACCGGGCCGTCTGGCAGCTGCTGGAGACACTGGCTGATAATACGCGCCGACTGGCGCATCTCCTCAACCCGTACCAAGTAGCGGTCATAACAGTCACCGTTTTTGCCGACCGGAATATCAAAATCGACGGCATCGTAGACATCGTATGGCTCGGCCTTACGCAAGTCATAGGCAATGCCAGAGCCGCGCAACATCGGCCCAGCAAAACCCAGACGAAGGGCATCCTCAGGCGATACGGTGCCGATCCCCACCAAACGCTGTTTCCAGATCCGGTTGTCGGTTAGCAGCGACTCGTACTCGTCTATCTTGGCCGGAAAATTTTCGATAAACTGCGCCATCCGCTCGGCCAAACCATCGGGCAGATCCTTGGCTACACCACCGGGACGAAAATAAGCGGCGTGGATGCGGGCCCCGGAAACAGCCTCGTAAAAATCGATAATCTCTTCCCGTTCCCGAAAGGCGTAAATGAACATGGTCATGGCGCCAACGTCCAGGCCGTGCGCACCGATGAAAAGAAGGTGGTTGAGAATACGCGTCAACTCAGCAAAGATGACCCGTATGTATTGAGCCCGTTTCGGCGCCTCAATACCCAACAACCGCTCCACCGCCAACACCCAAGGATGCTCCTGCGACATCATCGACATGTAGTCGAGCCGGTCAAAGTAGGGCACCCCCTGCAGATAGCTCTTGTGTTCTAGCAGCTTTTCGGTACCACGATGCAGAAAACCGATATGCGGATCGGCACGTTGCACCACCTCGCCATCTAACTCAAGCAGCAGCCGCAACACCCCATGCGCCGCCGGATGCTGTGGACCAAAATTAATGATGTAATTTTGAAATGTCTCGGATGTTCCCATTACCACCCCGCTCACGAGCGCTGCCGACCATAAAATTCACGGTTTGGCACCGACAGTTGAGTCGGCTCCTGTACCACCCGCTTCAGTCCCGGATCATAACGCACCTCGACGCGACCTTCGACAGGAAAGTCCTTGCGCAGCGGATAACCATCAAAATCGTAGTCGGTCAGCAACCGCCGCAGATCAGGATGGCCCGAAAAGAGAATGCCAAACATCTCGTAGACCTCACGCTCATACCAACTGGCATTGCCCCACACAACAGTCATAGACGGCACGACATCCCCCTCGTCCAACGCCACTTTAACGCGCAAACGATGGTTATGATGGACCGAAAGCAGCTGGTAGACCACCTCCAGAGGCCGAGCCCGGTCCGGGTAATGAACCCCAGCCAAATCGATCAATAACTTAAAATCGAGCTCAGCATCGTCGTGTAGCAGCCGCATTGTCTCCCGCAACTGCGCCGCCTCGACATGCAGAATGAGGGCATCGTTGAGGGGCTGACGGCGCCGCTCCCGCGTTAGATGGGAATAACGCAACGCCAACAACTGCTCCAAACGATCCAGCCGAGCGCCCTGCTTCTCTGACCAGTATAGGGCTCCTGCCCCAGAACCGCTCATCAGACCTCCCCCCAACCAGAAGAGAGGGTACCGACACGATGAATTTTCTTATGCAGCTGCAAGATACCATAAAGCAGCGCCTCAGCCGTGGGCGGGCAACCGGGAACATAAACATCGACCGGCACAATTCGATCACAGCCCCGCACTGTTGCGTAACCGTAATGGTAATAGCCCCCTCCATTGGCACAAGAACCCATGGAGATAACCCAGCGCGGCTCCGGCATCTGCTCGTACAGTTTGCGTAACACCGGCGCCATTTTGTTGGTCAGCGTACCGGCAACGATCATCACATCAGACTGCCGAGGACTGCCGCGAAAGACAATACCAAAACGGTCGAGGTCATAACGACTGGCACCCGCCTGCATCATTTCCACCGCACAACAGGCCAAGCCAAAGGTCATTGGCCACATGGACGAAGTACGCGCCCAATTGACCAGCGTATCTACCGAGGTGAGCATAAAACCACGGTCATCGACCTGCCGCGTCACTTCCTCGATCATTCCCATTCCAGTGCCCCTTTTTTCCACGCGTAAGCATAACCAACCAACAGAACCAGCAGGAACAGCACCATCTCCACGAAACCAAAGGTGCCGATTTCCTTAAAAACAACTGCCCACGGGAACAGAAAAGCCGCCTCAATGTCAAACACGATGAACAGGATGGCGATCAAATAAAATCGAACGTCAAAGCGCATACGGACACGGCTCATCGGCGCAAAACCGCACTCGTAACGGTCTCCTTTGTCGGGATGGGGTCGCTTGACCCCCACTAGCCAGGATCCCCCCAGCATAAACACCGCCATGCCGACAGCAACCAGCAAAAACACCAGTACCGGAAAATAACCTTGCAACATGATCCCCTCACCCGAAGCCAATCACTGTCAACGCCTCCCACACCCCTCACCCTGCCCTCTCCCACAAGGGGAGAGGGTGAAGAAGCTGCTTCATG
>JADGCM010000145.1 GCA_015228995.1 Magnetococcales bacterium | reverse complement strand
TAGCTACCAATTGCATCAACATATTGGTCGTTTTTGTGTGGTCTATTCTCTAGCTGGTGGGTATAAGAGTGGGAGGGACGATGAAGAGCCACGACCTGGTCATCGTGGGAGCTGGACTGGCTGGCATGCGCGCAGCGCTGGAGGGGGTTCGAGCCGGTATTAATGTTGCCATCATCAGCAAGATACACCCGTTACGCAGCCATTCCTGTGCTGCACAGGGCGGTATCAACGCTGCAATTGATCCAAAAGATTCGTGGGAGTCTCATGCCTTCGACACCGTGAAGGGATCTGACTACATCGGTGACGAAGATGCCATCCAACTGATGTGTCGTGAGGCCCCAGGGGTGGTGTTGGATATGGATCGTATGGGGGCACCATTTTCCCGGTTGGAAGATGGTCGAGTGGCCCAGCGCCCGTTTGGTGGCGCCAACTTTGATCGCACTTGCTACGCAGCCGATCGTACTGGTCAGGTACTATTGCACACCTTGTGGGAGCAGTTGGTCAAAGCCAATGTCGCCGTCTACGAAGAGTGTCAAGTGCTCCGTCTGGTCACCGACCGTGGCGATCGTCATGTGGCTGGTCTGGTGACATACGACATCCGCACCGGTGAGCTGTTTTCGGTGCGTGCCAAGGCGGTGGTGATCGCCACCGGTGGTTATGGTCGGGTCTATATCTCCAGCACCAATGCCACCAGTTCTACCGGGGACGGCATGGCACTCGCCCTACGTGCGGGGGCCCCCCTGGGAGACATGGAGTTTGTCCAGTTTCATCCCACTGGTCTGCTCACTTCCGGTATTTTAGTCACCGAAGGGGCACGCGGGGAAGGTGGCGTTTTAATCAATGCCCTGGGTGAGCGTTTCATGGGTCGTTATGCCCCGACCAAATTGGAACTGGCTTCACGCGACGTGGTATCCCGAGCAGAACAGACTGAAATCAATGAGGGTCGCGGCGTTAAAGGGGCTGTTCTGCTTGACTTGCGCCATCTCGGTGCCGAGAAAATTCTGGAACGATTGCCGCAGATTCGCGAACTGTCTGTTGATTTGGAAGGCGTTGATCCAATTCATGACCCCATTCCAGTCCGTCCCACTGCCCACTACTCCATGGGTGGTATCCGCACCGACCAGTATGGTGCTACCCCACTGCCCGGCCTGTTTGCTGCTGGTGAGGCGGCTTGTGTCTCGGTCCATGGTGCCAACCGGCTCGGCGGTAACTCGTTGTTAGATACCATTGTCTTTGGCAAGGTCACTGGTAAACGGGCAAGCGAATATGTGGTAGGTAAGTCATTCCGCGATCTGCCTGATCGGGAGTTGCAGCAGGTACGTCAGGAGATCAACGAGCTAAAAAGCCGGCAACAGTATGGTATTCGGCCTATTGAGCTGCATGCGCGCATGGCATCGGCAATGAATGCCTATTGTGGCGTGTTTCGGACCGCAGAAGGAATTCAAACCATCGTCGATCAAATACCGTCGCTGCGCAAAGATTATGAATTAATCCATCTGGATGACAAATCAGAGGTGTTTAATGTCGATCTGCTGCGTGCATTGGAATTACGCAATCTGATTGACTTGGCCGAGTGCATCGTCAAAGGGGCACTGGCGCGCAAAGAGTCGCGTGGCGCCCACTCACGGGTTGATTTTCCTCAGCGTGATGACAGCGAATGGCGCAAGCATACCCTGGCTTGGTGGGATGAAGACCAAGGTCAGGTCTCCCTCTCCTACGAGGCGGTACGCACCTTGGGGATCCCTGAGTATGAACCCAAAGCGCGTGTCTATTGAGCGGGTCCAAGGAGTTAAATAGCAATGACTGTACAGAAATACACTTTTCGCGTTCAGCGTAATCGTCGCAACAGCGATGGCTCAGTGGAATCAAGGTGGCAAGAATTCGGCGTCGAGATGGAAGAAAATGCCACCGTGCTCTCTGCTCTGGAAGAGATCAAAGGACACCAAGATGGCTCACTGACCTTTCGACAGTCGTGTCGTTCGGCTATTTGTGGTTCTTGTGCCATGCGCATCAGCGGCCGTACCCGTTTGGCCTGTAAGACACACATCGGCAAGGTGGCACGCAACGGCGTTGTTGAGGTGGCGCCACAGGCCAATCAGCCGGTGTTAAAGGATATGGCCATCGACATCGGACCGTTTTACCGCCATGTACGTGCCATCACCCCTTGGCTACAAGAGGGAACGGAGGCACAACAACAGGTAGATCGTTCCTCTTACGACCAAGTCAATCACGTCACCCAATGTATCATGTGTGGTTGTTGTTACTCCGACTGCACTATGGCTGAGGTTAACCCTAAATTCCTTGGTCCGGCGGCTTTGGCGAAAGCGTTTCGTTTTGTTTCCGACCCACGCGAAGGCAAAAAGAGTGAACGGTTGCAACAGCTATCCGAGTCACATGGCTTCTGGTCCTGCACCCGCTGTACGATGTGTGTGGACGTCTGTCCCAAGCATGTTAGCCCCATGGAAGCCATTGTCAAATTGCGCACTCGGGCCGTACAAAAAGGGTTCAACGGCAGTGTTGCGGCACGCCATGCCTTGGCCTTTCACGAAGACATTCAGAAAGATGGCTCCCTTAACGAATTCACACTCATGGTGCGTAGTGTCGGTTTAGTGGGCACTTTGCAGGAGAGTGGTGCAGCTCTGCATTTACTGAAAAAGGGTAAAATTCCATCGCCGTTTCCGCATCGCGTCCAGGGGGTTGAGCAGTTGCGTACCATTTATCAGGCCTTAGAGCGCAACCCAATCAATGTGGAAACCAGGGCCAAAGAAGTTGTCCCGGAATAACAGTCCCGGAATAATAGAAGGGAACAGAGGAGAAGAGACGATGTCACTGGCGTTTGCCTATTATCCAGGATGTGCAGCGAAACAGGTGCAAAAAGAGGCCGATTGGGCGGCACGTGCGGTCTGTGCTGAACTCGGGATTGCTCTCCATGATATGCCACAAGCAACCTGCTGCGGTGCTGTCAGCCTGCGCGAGACCAAGCCAGCCTTTGCCTTGGCGGTTGCGGCACGTATTTTATCCGAAGCCGAGGCGCAGGGACGCGACCTCACCACCATTTGCAACACCTGTCTGCAAACGTTATCACAGGCCAATTACCGGCTTAAGCATGAGCCGGAACTGTTAGCAGAGATCAACAAGGTCAACGGCCAAGCGGGGGTACCCGCCTATCGGGGCTCAATTAAGGTCCACCATCTGCTGTGGGTATTGACTGATCAGATCGACCCGGAGACATTAAAAAGTAAAGTCCGTCGCCCACTCAAGGGGATGCGGGTGGCCCCTTTCTATGGTTGCCACGGGCTGCGACCAGAAGAGATCTACCCGCAGCACGCCGATGCCAATAAATCGGACCATTTAGATCGTTTGATCGCTCTATTAGGCGGGGAAGCTGTTTCCTACTGGGGACGGGATCGCTGCTGTGGTTTTCATGTCATGCTGTCCGATAAAAACGAGATGCGGCAGATGGTCGCCAATAATTGCCTGAGCGCTAAAGACGCTGGTGCCGAGATTATGATCACTCCCTGCACCCTGTGTGATATGGCCATGGGTGCCTACCAAGGCATTGCAGAGAAAAGTACCGGTCGTTATATCGGCCTACCGGAAATGAATTTCGCTCAGCTGCTGGGCTTGGCGATGGGTATTGACGAGCAGAAATTGGGAATCCAGCGCCTGCACGTCAGCCCGGTACCTGTTTTATCGGCACGCGGTCTTATCTAGCCTTATCACCCCCTCTCCCACAAGGGGCTACTCTATTACATGCATCTTCTGAAAGGCAAGTTCCCAGCCTTTCAGAGGTGCCTGCCTCAACTGGAATCCAGTATGGGTCCAGGACTGTTTCTCCGGAATCATTTTTAATCGTAGAGGACCTTCATGCAGGAAGATATCAATATTACTATTGATCCACATTTTGAGGGATTCGTTGCCCAACAAGTTGCTACTGGTCGCTTTGAAACGGCCAGCGAGGCGGTATGTGCTGGGCTAAGACTTTTGGAGGAACAAGAAATAAAGCGAACAGTCTTGAGCCAATCTTTACGAGATGGGGAGTTGAGCGGGCAGGCCGATTATTCATTGAATAAACGTAACTGCCCACCCTACCACGAGCTCATTCTGCAACAGGTTTCGACACAGTAAAGAATTAGGCTTGACGTCATAAGGCTGATTCTTTACAATGCGGCACCAAGCAGGCGATGGGCGGTTAGCTCAGTGGGAGAGCACTACCTTGACACGGTAGGGGTCGCTGGT
>JADGCM010000144.1 GCA_015228995.1 Magnetococcales bacterium | reverse complement strand
ATTGTTGATGATGAACGGTTCAATATCAATGTGCTGGTCGATGTGCTTAAACCAGATTATACCACCGTCGTGGCTAAAAATGGCGAGACGGCCCTCAAACGGGTCCGATCCGAAACACCACCTGATTTAATTTTGCTCGACATTATGATGCCCGATATGGATGGTTACGAGGTTTGCCGTCAACTTAAGGCGGATGAACGGACGCGCGATATTCCAATCATTTTCGTCACCGCTATGGCAGAAACCAGTGCTGAAACGTACGGACTGGAACTGGGGGCGGTCGATTATATTACCAAGCCGGTTTCTCCGGCCATTGTGCGGGCGCGGGTTAAAACCCATCTTAAATTGAGAGCCTCTCATCAAGCCTTGGTGGCGGCCAATCAGCAGCTGGAACAGCAAAATATCGAGCTCATTGAAGCCGATAAACTCAAGCAGCAAGTAGACATGATCTCACGCCACGATCTCAAGTCGCCCTTGAACGGCGTTATTGGTTACACCGATTTATTGTTAGCCGATCCGACCTTGTCTACAGAACAAAAAAAGAAATTACAGATCGTCCGTAACGGCGGCTTTAATGCCCTCCACATCGTTAACCTATCGTTGGGGCTATATCGGATGGAGCGGGGCAACTATCAACTCGACCCCAAAGACATTGACCTATTGCCCCTGATTCGTAATGTCGAAGCCGACTCTATTTCCTGGTTGAGCCACAATCAGCTGAAACTGGATATCCGGGTTAATGACCAGCCTGCTACCGAAGCCGATCATTTTTTTGTGCGCGGTGAAGAGGTGCTGTGTTACTCCATGTTGGCCAACTTGATTAAAAATGCTTTGGAAGCTTCCCCTCATGGGGCTACTGTGACCGTGGCTGTCGCGGTGGTGTCGGACCAAATGGCGCAGATACGGATTCACAACCAAGGTGCGGTGCCAGAGCCGATCCGTGAGCGATTTTTTGAGAAATATACCACTTCTGGCAAAAAGTCGGGCACCGGATTGGGAACCTATTCGGCCAAATTGATTACCGAAACTTTGGGGGGTAGCATCCAGATGCGCTCCTCGGACGCTGAGGGTACCGAGATTATCATTACGTTGCCACCCGGGAAGCATCCTGTCACTGCCGCCGTCTTCCGCGCACCAGAGCGCATCAAAGTGGTCGAACCCACCAGAGCGGCCCGTACGCCCCAGCCGGCGGTGGCGGCGGAACCGATTCATGCCAACATCAAAACGATCGTCAAGATGGTCTCCCTGTTTGTCCATGAAGCCCCACAACAGTTACAGACGTTACAACAAGCCCTCGTCGACCAGGAGAGCAGCAGGGCCACCGGCGCTATTGAATGGTTGAGGAAGAATGCTGTCAGCATCGGTGCCGCACGGGTGGTCAGCCAAGCCATTCGGCTCAATGGCGAAATCGAGATGGAGGACTGGCAGCAGGCCCAAGGGGTTTACCCTAAATTGGCCCGAGAACTTCGTGTCGCACTACAGGCCTTGACAGAGTAGCAAACTGCTACCAGCACCATCTTTATAAGCCTATTTTGCACCACATTGACAGGCTTGTTTTGCTGTTAGTTATTAATATATCATATTGATTAAAAGTGTTTATTTAATATTTATCCCATTAGGCATGGATATCGCTATAGCATTTGTGAAGGGTCTATTTCGTGTTACCATCATCAATGAGGATTATTCCAATGAACGCGCCGACGGTACTCACCAGCCACCATCCCCACGAAGAAGATGGTAAACGAAAACGTCGTGAGTTGGCGCTTTGTGCCGCCAACGGCGCCAATATTATTCTCATCTTGGTCATACTCGATTTGATCTACCGTGCCAGTCCGCCGCCGCAAACCACCTTTACCAAATTTATGATTCCGCCGCCGCGCACCATTTGGGATATGGATATGATTCACCAGGCATTTTTGTTTATGTCGGTGATGGTGGTATTGACGCTGGCTCGTCTATTGGTTGGCCGTTTTGTGCATGGAGGCCAGTGGAAGCGAGGTGATTTTTTTGCCATGTTGCAGGTATTGCTGTCGGCCAGCACGGTGGTGTTGTTGTTTGTTCTGTTTTAGCGAAAGAGGGTGGGCATGGATAGGGAGCAGATTGAAGAAATCGTCTTCAGTGCTAATCGGGGCGATGTCGACGCCCAATTCGTCCTTGGGGCGATGTATGCAATGGGTCAGGGAGTGCCACACGACTATCAAACGGCTGCTAAATGGTTTCATAAGGCTGCCGAACAAGGCGATCCGGATGCCCAGCGTAAGCTGGGCATGATCTACTACCATGGCCAAGGGGTATCACAGGACTATCGGGCGGCCATCAAATGGTTTCGATTGGCCGCCGAACAGGGCCACGACGACGCCCAAGCCAACCTTGGCTGGTTATATGCAAAGGGTGATTGTGTCCCACGGGACGACATCCAGGCCTATATGTGGTGCCAGCTTTCGGCAGAGCAGGGCAATCAAAATGCCATCAAGGTGCGTGATATTATCTGCGAACGGCTGTCACCGGAGCAGGTGGCTTTGGCTGAGAAATTGGCGCAAAACTGGAAACCTGCAATCAGGAATAGCGCATAGTCTATCCTCGCATCAAGAGGGGTTATTTATGGATGGTGTCAAATCATTGTTGGACGGGTTGGCTGCGGTGTTGATGATTCCGGTTTGGTTGGCACTGGGTTTGTTGTCGGTTACCGCGCTGGCGGAGCAGCCGCTTGGCAACGTTGCTGATGTCATCGCCGATACATTGCGTGCGGCCAACCAGGGTAACGTTGATGCCCAGGTCAATCTTGGTTATCTCTATCAGAGGGGCCAGGGCGTGCCACAAAACGACATCGAAATGATGAAATGGTATCATGCAGCGGCGACTCGGGGCCATGCCGCCGCCCAGATCAAGTTGGGGTCGGTCTACTACGAGGGCAAACATACGCCGCGCGATTACGTCCAGGCCTATTTGTGGTACCAGTTGGCGGCTTTGCAAGGCTATCAATCGGCAGTTGAGTTTCGGGATTACACCGCGAAGAGTATGACCCCGGAACAGCTGCTTCAAGCGAAACGGTTGGTCCAGGATTGGATGGCCTCCCCACCCAATAGCCCCTAGCGTATTCGACCACCCTTGGCCGATTTCCCCTTGCTGGTTTGTTTGTCTGTCGTCGTCGTGCTGGCAGTTGTGGGGCTGGTTGTGGCGCAACGGTTCACTAAGCTGCGTCAAAGCGAGGCTGCTGCTCGCAGCGCCAGCTTATCCAAAAGTGCCTTTCTCGCCAATATGAGCCATGAAATCCGCACCCCCATGCACGCCGTCATCGGGCTGACCGACCTGGCCCTGCAGAATGAATTAAGGCCAAGAACGCGGGACTACTTGACCAAGATTGCCAGTTCTTCCCGTTCTCTGTTGCGTATTGTCAACGATATTCTCGATTTTTCCAAAATTGAAGTTGGCAAGTTGACGCTGGAGTCGGCTGATTTTCTACTACAGGATATCTTCGATCGTCTTGCGGACACGTTTCGTGTTCAGGTGGCCGACAAGTCGCTTGAGCTCATTTTATGGTCATCGCCAGAGTGCTATGACCATCTGATCGGTGATGCGTTACGTCTTGAGCAGATTTTGCTCAACCTGATTGGCAACGCTATAAAATTTACCGACAGCGGTGAAATCGAGGTCAAGGTGACGACCAGCGAAACCTCAGGGGCTGGTACGATGTTGCAATTTTCGGTGCGAGATACCGGTATTGGTATCAGCTCCGAACAAGCCGGCAGAATATTCGAACCTTTTACCCAGGCAGATGATTTGACAGCGCACAGCTTTGGGGGTACCGGCTTGGGCCTTTCCATCAGCAAGGAACTGGTGGCGATGATGGGGGGGCAGTTGTGGTTGGAGAGTGAACCCCAACAAGGTAGCACCTTTTATTTTACCACCACGTTGAGGCGCAACCCTGAATTGACGGTGGCAAATAGGGTGTTGCCCGAGGCCATAGCAACCATCAAAATTCTGGTTGTTGACGATAACGAGCCAGCTCGGCAGGCCCTACGACATAAATTTAGCCTACTCGGATTGGCAGCCACCGCTGTTGCTTCTGGCCGTGCTGCGCTGGAGGCGTTGCAACAGGCCTGTGAGCAGCAACAGCCTTATCAATTGGTGCTAGTGGATTGGTTGATGCCGGCTATGGACGGTGCCACCACCATCCGGCATATAGTGACCACTATCCCCTATGAACAGCTGCCGAAAATAGTGATGTTAACTTCGTTTGGACTGGGGGATAACC
>JADGCM010000143.1 GCA_015228995.1 Magnetococcales bacterium | reverse complement strand
CACTTTTGTTGGGTCAACCGTTGCCGCAAGTGCCTTTCTTGGAACGTGTAACCCGCCGACTGCGTTTGGTTTGCACCACCTACGACCCACGCCAAAATCGCTATCGTTTCGACTATTCAATCTTTATCGAAACGTTCATCGGTGCTTCTATCCTCATCGGTGGTGGGCTGTTCTTAATTCGCGGCAGGCGCCGCCAACCATGAATATGGAGTCGTTATTGTGAGTGTGCTACATCGGTTTGGTCATCGCGTCATCCAGAGTGTCGAACAGCTCTTTAATCGAATCTTTGGCAATGGCTGGAACCCGTGGTATCACCTGGGATCGTTGAGTTTTTTTCTATTTTGGATTGTGCTGTTTTCAGGGCTTTATCTGCTTATTTTTTTTGAGACTAGTCTCTCCGGTGCCTATCCATCCGTTGAGCGGATGACGCATGAGCAATGGTGGCTGGGAGGCATCATGCGCAGCCTGCACCGCTATGCTTCCGACGGTGCGGTGATCACGGTGGTGCTCCATGCCAGTCGTGAGTTTTTTCGTGATCGCTATCGCGGTGTCCGTTGGTTTTCCTGGTTTACCGGTGTGCCGACCCTCTGGCTGGTGGTATTGTTGGGCATCTCGGGCTATTGGTTGGTGTGGGACGCTATGGCGCAGTACATTGCTGTTACCACCGCTGAACTGATTGATTGGATACCGATCTTACCGGGTTCCATGGTGTTCAATTTTCTTGAGGGAAATGTCTCGGATCGTTTCTTTACCCTGATGTCATTTTTGCACCTATTGGCGCTGCCAGTAGCAATGGTGTTTTTGCTCTGGACTCACGTCAGTCGGATCAGCCAAGTCGACTTCATGCCACCACGTGGATTGGCAGTGGGAACCAGCCTCGCCCTTTTGTTGCTTAGCCTAATCAAGCCCGCTCTCAGCCATGGTCCTGCCAACTTGTCACAGATACCGGAAGTACTCCATCTCGATTGGTTCTATCTCAATATTTACCCGGTGGTAGACCGTTTTGGTGCCGGTACAGCTTGGTCTTTAGGGATCGGGATTACCCTGGTGTTGATGGTGCTACCCTGGCTACCGCCGCAACGACCCAAACCACCGGCTTTTGTTACGCTGGAACAGTGTAATGGTTGCGGACAGTGTGCCAAAGATTGTCCTTTTGGTGCGGTTTCCATGCGGCCACGCACCGATGGTCGGGATGTATCGCACGAACCTACCATTAAAAATAGCCTCTGCACCTCGTGCGGTATCTGCGTCGGTTCCTGTGTCTCTTCCAACCCTTACCGTCTCTCCAAAACCACATTACGGTCGGGAATGGATATGCCCCACGCATCCATTGACCAATTACGTACCGATTTATTAACCCGGTTGCAACAATTGACCGGCCCGGTGCGCGTGTTGTTAATTGGTTGTCAACATGGGGCCGATCTAGAGTCACTCCAAGACCAACAAACTGCCGTTCTCTCGCTACCGTGCAGCGGCATGTTTCCACCATCACTGCTCGATTTTGCCCTCAAACGCGGGGCGGATGGCATTCTGATCACCGGCTGTCGTGACGGCGACTGCTATTATCGTATTGGCAACTGGTTGGTGGATGAACGGCTACAGGGGCGTCGCGAGCCGCATCTGTTGAAACGTACCGACCGTCAGCATATCCGTGTCTACCGTGCTGCCGCAGCCGATCAAGATCAGCTACGGCAACAACTGCTGGCCTTGCAGGGAGAGCTACGATGCGCACGATAACCTCTTGGATGGGACAGGCTATCGCCTACACAGCCTTCTGCCTGCCGCTCTATTTTCTTTCGGATCAGCCCTCCTATCGCTATCTGCAGCCGCATGAGTCCGAAATAAAACTGGCCTTCAAACATGCTGGTGTCCCAGTGGAGGAGTGCCATAAACGCACCGCTGATGAATTACAAAAACTCCCTGCCAATATGCGGGCAGCGATGTCTTGCTCACGGGAGCGGTCACCGATCACCATCGATATCTTGCTGGATGGAAAAAACATAACCACCCATACCTTTCGCCCACCTGGGGTCCACAAAGATGGCTCGACCTTCGTCTATGGCAAATTTTCAGTCCCTTCAGGCAGTCACCGCATGGATCTGCAGATGGAGGATAACGTCCGTAACCCTGGTGTGGATCACACGTTCAGTAGGCAGGTACAGCTACGTCCAGGTCAGGTATTTTTGATCGGCTTCAACCGCGAACAAGGTGGTTTTATCGTCCACTAATGCTAAAATGGTTCCCCAAAAAACCCTATATTTATTGACTTAGATCAATTTAATAGACGCAAAATGTGTTTATATTGACGTGAATCAATTAATCGTGTTACAAATGCTGTTAGCCTCGGCCGTATTATGGTAGATGTCATACGACGGATCCCTTTCAGTTCCCTCATAACAAGCAGGAGTTCAAGTTTCTATGAAACGTTGCAGCCCCCCCCTAAAACGCACTACTTTCCTTACCTCGCTGTTGGCGATGGCGGCCATGTTGAGCCCCATCGCTGGTTATAGTGCCGAACAAAAATCGGCGACAGAAGGTAAATATATGGGCGCCCCGTCGGCCGTTCCGGCAACGGCTGCCAGTCCCGCCAATGCGGGTGCCCCTGTTTTGTCAGAGGCGGAGTTTACCGAGGCCAATAAAATTTATTTCGAGCGTTGCGCCGGTTGCCACGGGGTGCTGCGCAAAGGTGCTACTGGTAAGCCGTTAACGCCAGATATCACCAAGAAACTTGGTGCCGAGCACCTCAAAGCCTTCATCACCTATGGTTCAGCGGCTGGTATGCCTAACTGGGGCGACTCGGGCGTTTTGACCGAAAAGCAGATCGATACCATGGTAAATTATCTGCTTAATGAGCCAGCAACGCCACCTGAATTTGGTCTAAAAGAGATCAAGGATAGTTGGAAAGTGGTGGTTGCTCCCGAGAAACGTCCCACCAAGAAGATGAACAATCTCGACTTAGAGAATCTATTCTCGGTGACCCTGCGAGACAGCGGTGAAGTGGCTCTGATCGATGGTAATAGCAAGGAGATCGTCAGCGTCATTAAGACCGGTTACGCCGTACATATCTCACGCATCTCCGCTTCAGGTCGTTATCTATTCGTCATTGGCCGCGACGCCAAGATCAATCAGATTGACCTGTGGATGGAAAAACCAGAGACTGTGGCCGAGATCAAGATCGGTATGGAAGCCCGTTCCGTTGAAACCTCCAAGTTTAAGGGTTTCGAGGATAAATATTCCATCGCTGGTTCTTACTGGCCCCCCCACTATGTTATCATGAATGGGGACACCTTGGAGCCACTGAAGGTGGTCTCAACCCGTGGTTATACCGTGGGTACCCAGGAGTATCACCCCGAGCCTCGGGTAGCGGCCATCGTCGCCTCGCACTATCGTCCGGAGTTCATTGTCAACGTCAAAGAGACCGGACAGGTATTGATGGTCAACTACTCAGATATCAATAATCTGACCGTGACGACCATTCCTACCGCGCAGTTCTTGCATGATGGTGGCTGGGATGCAACCCATCGTTATTTCATGACAGCGGCCAACAAATCGAATAAAATCGCCGTTATTGACTCGAAAGAGGATAAATTGATGGCAATGGTTGATGTTGGCCAAGTGCCCCATCCAGGTCGTGGTGCCAACTTTGTCGATCCGAAATTCGGGCCGGTATGGGCCACCAGCCACCTAGGGGACGAGACCATCTCCGTCATTGGCACTGATCCGGCTAAAAACAAAGATCATGCCTGGAAAGTGGTCCGCACCATCAAGGCTCAGGGCGGTGGTTCTTTGTTCATCAAGACCCATCCTAAGTCGAAGAATCTCTACGTTGATACGACCTTGAACCCAGATCCGCAGATTTCGCAGAGTGTTGGGGTCTTTAACATTGATGCTCTGGAGAAGGGGTTCGAGATCTTGCCGATTGCACAATGGGCCGGCTTGGGTGAGGGACCGAAACGGGTCGTTCAACCAGAATACAATAAAACCGGTGATGAAGTGTGGTTTTCGGTCTGGAATGGTAAAGATCAAGAATCAGCCATTGTGGTCATCGATGACAAGACGCGCAAGTTGAAAAAAGTCATCAAAGACAAACGGTTGATTACGCCAACCGGCAAATTCAACGTCTTGAATACCCGGGAAGACATTTACTAGGCCCACAACCGATGGCTAGGCTGCTGATTGCTTTGTTGGGGTGGTCTCTGTTCCAAGCACTACCGGGTTCAGCTGGCGCTGACGATGGTGAGATCACCTCTTTGCGTCAGCAGCAGCTG
>JADGCM010000142.1 GCA_015228995.1 Magnetococcales bacterium | reverse complement strand
AATAACACCCGTTGTAACCACATTACAAAATCTCGACGCAAACTAATCTGTTCTGGTTGCAGCAGTTCGTTCAGCCGTTTGATCAATACCCGCAATTCTTCTCGTGATCGACACAGCTCCATACCAATCCGGAGCGCTGCCAAATTACCGTGAGCAATCAACGCCTCTAGCCTCTTCTTGGAGATGGTGTTGATATCGACCAGTAGATATTCCATATGTGGTAGGAACCGCTCCATTCCCACCACTGATTGGATCATATCAGCGATGTTAAGAGATGCTCTCCAGCGCTTCTTACTCGTATACAGAACCACCACCGCCGTTGGTGGCAACTTCCGACCACGAATTTGGCCACTCTTTTTGAGGTCCTGCCACATCAAACTGGTATAACTTACCGCTCTAACCGGCATCATCGCATCTGGTGTAGATTGTGGTTCAAACGGTAAATACAGACGAATCCCAGTCTTTTTAAGTGTCACTCGCCACACCAAATCATCTTCTCTTTGGTGCTGATCGTCAGACACAAAACGGGTAGGAACCTTTTGCAGTGTGGCGAAATCCAGCTCTTGAACCCACGGCGCATCCACAAAACCAAGCAGCAAATTACTCATCATTTTCTGATGTGAATATAGCTTTTTATAGCTGCTGTCCTGATTTTGCATGAAACATCTCCCCTCCCAACATGGATTATGCCATGTTGAGCCGACTTTATGCAATCAAAATCGGCTCAGAAAACTGCAACGTCTAGTCATAAAAAAGACTTATCTACCATACCGGTTCAACCGATACGACGGATTAAGTTGTGTTGATTTGGAGCAGGAGGGACAGATGAACATCACGAGTTATGGTGGTCTTGCACTTCATCTGGATAGCTATGCAAGAAAGGCCGAGGCACCCGATCCGGCTGCTGAGGTGGCCAATCGCGCCGCTAGTCGTTCGTCTTTACGCAACGGGCGTCGTCGTGATAGTCAGGATGGTAGCGACTTTCACAAGCTATTTCAAAATGCCCTGGAGCGGCAGCTCAACAAATAACCGCTAGTCGTGGGGGCCGTTGATCTCTGCGAAGATTTCGTGGACGTGGACGATTTTGTTGTGGCGGATGGCGTTGGTGCCGGTAAAGATCAGGCCTCGGCTTAAGTCGCCTTGTTGGGCGTGGTGTAACGCCTCGGCGATGCAGAAGGTTTCCTCGGCGTCACGACAGCGGCAGTGGCTTAGGCAGGTTGCGAAACATTTGCTGGCCACTTCGTTACCGCGAAACAGTTTGCGCGTAAATTCCGAACTCAGCGCTCGTCCCGGCAGACCGGCCGGAGAATCAATGATCACCACATCCCCTTCAGCGGCATTGATGAATGCTTGTTTGAATTGTTCGTCGGCGTCGCATTCGTAGGTGCAGATAAACCGACTGGCCATTTGTACCCCGCGTGCGCCCAGCGCAAAGACACGATCAATATCCTGTCGATCCCATATCCCGCCCGCAGCAATGATGGGAATATCATCGTTGTAGGATTTACGTGCCCACTCCGCTAGCTGCGGCACCACCCGTTGCATGGCATATTCTTCACCGAACAGCTGCTGACGTGTCGCCCCTAGGTGGCCCCCAGCGGTGTTGGGATCTTCAAAAACAATCGCGTCCGGCAATCGCTTATACTGTTGATACCACCGCTTGGCAATGATCGTGGCCGCCCGCAACGACGAGACAATCGGCAGCAGCGCTGTTTCTGGATTGGCCGCAGCAAATTCAGGCAGCCGTAATGGCAGCCCCGCCCCCGATATAATCATCTGGGCCCCATGTTCAACCGAGGTGCGCACCATCGCCTCAAAATCACGGATGGCCACCATGCAATTGGTACCAATGATACCAGTGGGGCTGTTGTCGCGGGCCCAGTTGAGCTCATCGGCCAGTGCCTGCATATTAGCGCGGAAATAATCCTTGCCCTTGTTGTAATATTTGGAGGCCAACGATAAGGCTACCGTGGCAATGATGCCCACTCCACCCGCATTAGCAACCGCAGAGGCCAAACGATGGGCCGAGACACGAATGCCCATCCCCCCCTGGATGATCGGAACCGGTAGGGTATAAGCGCCGATCTGTAACGGGGGCAGTGGCGTGACGGCAGCAGACGATTTCATTGGCATGTCCTATTAATTATGGGCTTCCCCCTCAACCCCCCAACCCCCTCTCCCACAGGTGGAGAGGGGGAGCATGTAGAAAGCCCCATTATAAAAATACTTATTCCTACCAACCGGCCCATGCTGGCTTGCGAGCCGTGGCACGAGTAGCAGCGACTTGAACTACCCCAGCCGCCTCCTGCACCTCCTGACTGCGCAGGATGGCGAGACCAACCGAACCAGACCAACTGGTAACGACACCCACCTCACGACCGTTATCCAGGGCAACGACACTCCCCGGTTCTACCGATGGATCTTCATGCACCAACTCAATGTGATAGAGTCGCTTTTTCAGGGTAGCCCGATGGTGGCTACGGCTAGTGGTCTCCTGTCCGACATAGCACCCTTTGGTAAAATCAACCCCTTGCATCTCCAACAGCCCCGACTCCAACGGTAGCGAAGTGTCGACTATCAGCTCGCTGCCACCACGTGGCAACGCTCGATCAATACGATAGCGCTCCCAGGCCAACCAACCCACCGCTCGTGCCTTGAGATTGAGTAGGCTATCCCACAACAACGGCAATTGCCCGGCTGGAACCAACAGACGCCAGCCAAAATCGGTATGCCTGGGATCGTGCCACAGCAACACGCCATCCATTGCCAGCCCTGTCCACCCCAATTCCGCCGAGTCACTGCTCGCCACAACTGGAAATAACGTCGCCAAAAAAGCGGCCGCCTGCGGGCCCACCACGGCAATCATCCCCACTTGGTCGGACATATTGGCTAGTTTTACCTTGGAACGCAAGACATAGTGTTGCAGATGTTGACATAAATCCTCAACACGATCCGGTTCTGTGCACAACAATAATTGGTCTTGCTGTTGGACAACGGTAAAGTCCCATAGATAGCGTCCCTGTGGCGTTAATAATGCCGCATAGATGGAACGATGTTCATCAACACGGTTGATTTGGTTAGTAATTAAGCCACTAAGGAAGGAAAATCGATCTGGTCCGGACAACGAAACAACCCCGCCGTGCGTCAAATCGACAATGCCAACGCCGTGAACAAGCGCCTGATATTCCTGCTCCGCTGCCCCAAAGCAGGCGGGAGTTTGTTGACCGCGATCATCCGCCCAATCGATCGGGGCCTGCAACTGGGCATCGAAGTAAGGGGCAAGCAGGCTCACAATGAACACTCCTCGTCATAAAAAACCTTGTCAAACACATCCATTCGTAAGCACAATATAACACAAGCGGAGTGGGAGTAGCAGAAAAATAAGAGTAGCTAGAGAAATAGGAGCAGGAGAGAGAATGATCGCATCATTTCGTTCTGATTGGGTTAAGCAACGCAGTGGGATTGTCACCCAGATGTACTATGCGAGACAGGGGATTGTCACCCCGGAGATGGCCCATGTTGCCCAAGAAGAACAGCTCGACGCCGAACTGGTTCGCTCCGAGGTAGCACGTGGTCGGATGGTAATTCCAGCAAATATCAATCATTTGACCCTACATCCCCTTGCTATCGGCATTGCCAGTCGCTGTAAAATCAACGCCAATATTGGCAACTCGCAAATATCTTCGGGCCTGGATGAGGAACTAGAGAAGCTGCGCCTCTCCATTCGCCATGGGGCTGATACGGTAATGGATCTCTCGACCGGACGCCATATCCGGCAGATTCGCACCGCCATCCTGGAGCACTCCCCCGTCCCCATCGGCACTGTGCCCATCTACGAGGCGGTGGAGCGTCAACCCGACATCCGCACCATGACCGCCGAAACCATGCTGACGGTCATCGAAGAACAAGCCCAACAAGGGGTTGATTACATGACTGTTCATTGCGGCGTTGTCCTTAACGTCCTGCCACTGATCGAGACCCGTATCACCAAAATCGTCTCCCGAGGGGGGGCATTGATGGCGCAATGGATGCTTTACCACGAGCAGGAAAACCCCCTTTATACCCATTTTGACCGGCTGCTGGAGATTTGCCAACGTTACGACGTCACCTTATCTCTGGGCGATGGCATGCGCCCGGGCTCGCTGCACGACGCCTCCGATGCAGCTCAATTTGCCGAACTGCGGGTGCTGGGCGAGTTAACACAACGCGCATGGGCCGCCGATGTGCAGGTCATGATTGAGGGACCTGGTCACGTGCCAATGGATCAGATCGAGATGAACATGGAGCAAGAGCGCCAGATCTGTCACGAGGCCCCTTTTTACGTACTG
>JADGCM010000141.1 GCA_015228995.1 Magnetococcales bacterium | reverse complement strand
AGCGATGACCTATACTGGCTTGATGTGGCAGGACCTCAAAAAGAGTGGCCAAATTCGTGGTCGAAAAATGCCACCAACGGTGGTTGTGGTCCTGTATACAAGCAAGAAGCACTGGAGAACGTCTCTTAACATCTCTGATATGGTCCAATCGGTGGTTGGAATGGAGCGGTTCCTGCCACATATGGAATATTTATTGGTCGATATCAACACCATCTCCAAGAAGAGGTTAGAGGTGTTGATTGCTCATGGTAATTTGGCAGCCGTTCAGATTGCTATGGAGCTGTGTCGATCACGAGAAGAATTGCGGGTATTGATCAAACGGCTGAAAGAGCTGTTGCAACCAGAGCAGATTAGTTTGCGTCGAGATTTTGTAATGTGGTTACAGCGGGTATTATTGCCTCGGCAGGCACCAACGGGGGCAACTATTCCAGAACTTGCAGATTTGGAGGATATTGGTGAAATGTTGGCAGAAACTGTACAAAAATGGGTAAAACCGTGGCGGGATGAAGGTCGGCAGGAAGGTAAGGCCGAAATGTTACTCCGTCAACTCCAACGCCGTTTTCCAAATCTGCCAGGATGGGTCGAGAAGAAAGTTCTTGACGCCAAGCTAGAGGTTTTGGGAGAATGGAGTGATCGATTTGTGGACGCTCGTTCGTTGCAGGACATCTTCGGCGACGAGGCGCAGGGAGTGCACTGAATCTGCTAATATTTCTGTTTTGAGTTGGTGCAATCGGCCACCAATCGAGATTCGAACTTTCTCCGTTCCTTTGCCGTCAGCAACCGGAGAAAGGTTCGAGATGCGTATCACCTGCTCCCTCACGACATAAGGCGGAATTTTTTGCCAAGGCAGGAATTGCCGTTTTATGGTGCAATTGCCATAGCTTCGGCATAAAACTGTTCAATTTCAATTATATATTCTCTGGCACGGCAGTTGAAAAATAACGTGCAATCGAAGTAAAAGCCTACTTGAGAATATCAGGAACCAAGGGAGCGACACGGTCATGAATCAAGCACTCTCCATGTTGCTGTTAAACACTGGTATGACGGCGCGTCCGGTAAGTGGCCGAGGTGCCGTTGCCAGCAGTAGCAACAAAACGTCTAAAACGGATGGCTTTGGTAGCCATTTTGCCCGAGCCATGAAATCTGCCAAACAGGCGGCTCCGGCGTCACCTTTAACACCGTCATCTCGTGCAGCCCCACCTCGTGCGGCCCCACCTCGTGATGAGGTAGATCGACCGGAAGAGCGGCAGCAAGCCGTTGCTAATCGGTCAGTCAGCAGCAAGAGTGCCACGGTAGTAGAACCGGATATGGAGGCTGTCGCTGCTGCCAACAACGATGCAGTGGTAGCCATCGATGGTGCTGTGGCTGGTGCATCTCCCGATGTAGTGGCAGAGGAGGGGGATGGGGCGAGCAACCAAGAGTTTGGTGGTACGAACAACGCCACATTATTGGCAACCACTGCCGTTGTGCCGCCACGCCCCAACAACATCATGGCGGAACTGATGCGGTTGGCACGTGGGGGCGCTGCTGCTAGAGAACTGTTAGCAGCGTCGTCAGCGCTTACCCAGTCGGATGGCCAAGCCAGTGGGATGATGGCCAACGAGGTAACCCAGGAGACGCAAGCCGCTGTGATTAAAACGCCGTGGTGGAGCTTGGGGCGTGATGGGGCGACTTTTGGTGGAGTGATGCAAGAAAATCTGGGTGCGGCATTGCCCCTGCCGCCTACGGCGCTTCCGGTTGCTGCTATTGTTAGCGGTGGGATATTGGAAGCGACCGCTATGGCCGATGTGATGGCAGGAAAGACAGCTAGTGGCCATGGACATGACCCCAATATGCTGCTCAGTATGGATAATCTCGACTTGGTAGAGGGGGGCGATAAGGTTGGCTTGACAGATATGAATCTGTCTGGTCGAACGGTAAAAGTTGGTAATGATCCCAACGCAGCGACGAGGGTTCTTAGTCCCAATGCACCACAGTTTGGTGATGAATTGGTCGATCAGATTGGGCGTATGCGGCTGATCTCACGCCCTGGTGCCCCCGAACAGGTCAGTATGACACTGGATCCGGAAGAGTTGGGGACGTTGCATGTTCGGGTGAGTGTCGATCATGATCGACAGGTTCAAGTAGCGATCATTGCTGAATCGGAGGCAGTGCGTGAGATCATCAATCGCCAGATACCGCAGCTAAAGGAGGCGTTGGCGCGCAGTGACCTTGTTTTTGGTGAGGTGATGGTGCAGGTAGATAGCGGCCAAACCCAGGCCAGCGACCAGGGCGGCACGGGCCAAGCAGGTGATGGCAACTCAAGCCAGTTCGGAGCGACCCTATCGAAGTGGGAGCGAGGGGAGGATTCTACCGTCGATTTGTCGATGATTCAGCCTACCTGGACCGGATCGAATGACGGACTCAGCGTCTTTGCTTAACGATTCTTATCCCTCACCCCCCGGGGTGAGAAAGACTTTGCTTCTTGTTTCCTGACTGTCTGCGACTTACGGGTTGCGTGAATTTGAGTTCATGTAACCCGTTTTTTTAAGTCCGATAATCGGCATTGATACGCACATAGTCGTACGAGAAATCACAACTCCAGACGGTGCAGCTCTCCTGGCCTTGGTGGAGATGGATATGGATGGGGATGTCATGCTGCATCATGACGTTGCTGCCATCGCGATCATCGTAATCACGGGCCCGCCCACCTTTTTCAACGATACGAACATGGCCAAGATCAATATCCAGCTGGTTGGCATCGAAGGCAACTCCCGCATAACCGACTGCGGCAACGATCCGTCCCCAATTGGCATCTTGGCCAAAAAAGGCGGTTTTGACCAGGGCGCTACGTGCCACGGATAAGGCGATTTGACGGGCCTCTTGGCGGCTATCCGCGCCGCTAACCGTGATGGTAATAAATTTAGTCGCCCCTTCGCCATCGCGGACGATGGACTGGGCCAATCGCTGGCAAATCTCGACCATAGTCTGCTGGAGTAGGTGAGCCTGTGGAGCAGCGGTAGTAACGATGGCGGGATGGGGGGCTTGCGCCGAGGCAAAGGCCATAACAGTATCGTTGGTCGAGGTGTCGCCATCGACCGAAATACAATGAAAACTCTGGTCAACAGCCTGCTGTAACAGTTGCTGCAACACCGGCGCATCAATGGTGGCATCGGTGAACAGATAGGCCAGCATGGTCGCCATGTTGGGGTGAATCATACCAGAACCCTTGGCAATGCCAACCAGACGAACAGGCACCCCATCTATATCGATGGTGAGCCGCTCTACCTTAATGGTGGTATCGGTGGTCATGATGGCTCGTGCCGCTCGTTCCCAACCTCCAGCTTGGAGGTTCTGGAGCAACGATGGCAGGGCAGCCAGTGGTTTGGCAACGGCCAGAGGGACACCAATCACCCCAGTTGATGAGGGGAATACCTGTTCATCCGCTACGTTGAGCAGTTGAGCTACTGCTTGGGTCAGCTGTTTGGCATCGGCCATGCCCTGTATTCCAGTGCAGGCATTAGCGTTACCGGCATTGACCAGCAGTGCCCGGGCGGCGCCAAGCCCCAGTCGTTCGCGGCAGAGGGTGACTGGCGCCGCCACGACTTGGTTGCGTGTGAACAGCCCCGCCACGCGGCAGGGGGCATCCATGGCGACCAATAACAAGTCGGGCCGGGCCTCACTCCTAAGGCCGCAGTAGCCGGTGGCAACACGAAAACCGGGAACGATAAAGTCATCGGCATGGAGTGGGATGGTCACGAGTCTGACTCCTATTTCTCAAATAGCCACCAGGTTAAATTATCCAGTCCAGTCACCTGCTTCCAGAAAAAACCGTAGTCCAACAGCCGCAGCTGTGGATAATGTTCCAACCAGAGGGCACCAAAATCGCGTTTGAAAAGTAAGTCCTGTTGGTCGCGATAGGGGATCGTTTCCGGTTTGTCAGAAAAATATTCGATACAGAGAATATAACGGCGTGCGACGCGATACATCTCTTGGCACGATGCGGCCAGATGGTCAGGATGGATGTGGATGAGCACCCCACTGGTAAAAACCAAATCTATACTATTGTCTGGCAGGGAGATGGTTTGGGCGGTGCCATCCATGACCCGCTCAGCAGCAGTAACTTGATCGGTGATCAAGCGTTGGCGGCACAGGTCATTGGGTTCAACAGCGTAAAGCGTGGCACTGGTCAATTGGCTGAGGGCACGTAGATTAATGCCAATATTAGCGCCTACCTCCAGGATGCTGGCCGGTGGTGAGCCAACAAGAGGGGTCAACATCCGAGCCCAGGCATGGATACGGGGCTGCATGCGTTCCGGAATGACCTCGTTACGGCTGGCGTAGGCACGCCCAAATTCGCCACGCCAAAAGGCTATTTGTTCGGTATGGGGGGGCATAATTACTTCTCCTGTGCTTTGGTCTCAGC
>JADGCM010000140.1 GCA_015228995.1 Magnetococcales bacterium | reverse complement strand
AGCTAAGGTCAGCGAGGAGCTGTTTGAGTTGGCCATGGCAACCAAAAATGGCTCATTGCCTGCTGTAGTGGATGAGGCAGCTGATTTATTGTTTCATCTGTGGGTATTATTGGCCGACCTTGACATCGACCCACAAGATGTACTGACTGAATTGGTCAGCCGCTTCAAAATCGACACCGCGGACCCCCCACTAGCGGACCACCCGACGCGGGTGCACGACCGCCGTCCCTATCAACAGCAGCTGGTGCTGCAGATGGATACGGGACTAATTATACGTGGGACTACCCGTGATATCAGTTTGGATGGTATTTTACTACAGACCGATTTCGAGCCTAAATGGCAAATTTTGGGGGAGTCTGGGTTTTTTGAAATCAGCGTCCGTAACGCACCGGGATCGGTGCCACCGCCCCCCCCCGATCAAAGCTGCATTCGTGTCGAAGTTACTGCCCCGCGGCTGTATCAGCGGTTTTCCGGTCAGCTGCCGCACAATTTTCAGGAATACCGGTTTAATTTTGAGGTGGCGCGGACGACCGCGACGGGAGTTGGCTTACGGATCACCGACAATCACGGCCTGTTTGCCTTTGCTCTCTCCAATGGCGTCTTTCACGATCTGTTTGAGCACGACGAAAAAAAACCGGCTTAAGCCGGCTTGCAATGCGAGGAAGCACATTAAAAGATGCAAGGAGAGTCTTAGACGATAGAATGGTTGGCCGGTTGATTGGGAGGAGACACAATCAACCGGGCCCAGAGATTCCCGCTTATCGTTGTCGTAGCTGTTGTGGATAACGGGACACTCCGCAATCACCTTGGTTAGAACAAAACCGTCCTTTGTTATGTAGGCTCATGCTCAGTGGAATGAAGGCTTGTTGACTAATAAGCAACAGACATGCCAAATTGTTAAATCTAAACAATACAACATGTTATGTTGATATATTCCCGAAATTGCGTTGAGATAGGAGGGGGGATAGTGTAATTTTTTTTATACACCATCCATATTAAGTCATTTGTTTTTTACATTTAGTCGATTTTAGATTGGGTGAGCGCTGTAGTGGCCTATAATCAGTCAATGGTTTTATACACACTCTTATGAATGAGTCCTCTTCCGTGCAAAAAAGGCTGATCCATTTGCAGTCGCGGCTAGACCAGGTGAGCCGCGCCTGGACAGCGGGCGACCACGAGACGCTGATGCGGTTCTTTGTGCAGATTCTGCCCGACCTCATGAACGCCGAGCGGTGCAGTATTTTCGTGTCATCTTCTGCCGATACGGCTAGCGGTATCTGGCTTCGTTTTGGCACCGGTGTCGCGGATAGCCAAATCGAGGCCCCACGGCAAGGCAGTGTGGTCGGTGAGGCGGTGAGCAGCAATCGGATGATCATCCGCAACGATCTAAAAAGTACTACCGGCTTTCACACGGTTGCTGATCGCGCTACCCAGTTTATCACCCGCAACATTCTCTGCGTCCCCATCACCAGCTTGGTGCATCCGGAGGAGTGTATTGGTGCCATCGAAATATTGAACCGTAATACCCAGCAAGGCTTTACCGAGCAGGATGGTGCGATGCTGGAGAATCTGGTCAAGTATCTCTCCTTTGCCTTGGAAAGTTCACGTTTGAATCGGGATATCCTGGAGTTGTCCGAACGGGTCCACAACGACATTGAGCTGTTTCGTCTGGAGCGTTTTGACCGAGTTAAGCTGATCACTAAAAGTCAGAAAATGCGCGATCTGCTCAATCTGGTTCACAAGGTGGCCGCCGTGCCGGTTAACGTCTGTATAACAGGTGAGAGTGGTACTGGTAAGGAGGTTATTGCTCAAATCATCCATCAAAGCAGCGAGCGGCGTCAGGGGCCGTTTGTGGCGGTGAACTGCTCGTCCATCCCAGAGCACCTCATGGAAAGTGAATTTTTCGGTCATGAGCGTGGTGCCTTTACCAACGCCTTTTCCAGCCGTATTGGTCGTTTTGACGAGGCCAGCGAGGGGACGCTCTTTTTAGACGAGGTGGCCGATATGCCGCTGTCGATCCAGCCGAAGTTTTTACGTGCCATCCAGGAACGTGAAGGCTGTCGTATTGGCAGCAATAAAGTCCACAAATACGATTTTCGTCTGATCAGTGCCTCTTATCGCAACTTACGCGAAGAGGTCGAGGCGGGACGTTTTCGAGAAGATCTCTTTTTCCGGCTGTTTGCCGTGGAAATTGTGGTGCCGCCATTACGGGAAAGAAGCGAAGATATCATTCCGTTGGCGCAGATGTTCATGACCGACACCATGCAGCGATTTCGTAAAAAAGTGGCTGGCTTTACTGTGGAAACATTGGAGCTATTTGAGCAATTTCCTTGGCCTGGTAATGTGCGACAACTGCAACACGAAATTGAGCGCTTGGTCGCTTTGACCCCCGAGGGGGACTATTTGCGGGTAGAACATTGTTCACGCAAATTGCTCAGCATGCGCGACCAGGAAGTCGAGGCTGGGCAACGGATTGTTCCCAGTCAGCACCAAGCCGATGGGCCCGGGACGGCACCCATTTTGCCGCTTGAGGAGGTGCGGCGACTGGCTGAAACAGAGGCAATTGTCAATGCCTTGCGTTACACCCAAGGCAACCGCATCAAAACGGCTGAATTGATGGGCATCACCCGGCAGTCGCTGCACAACAAAATGCGCCGCTATGGTCTGTTCTCGTCCGGAGAGCCGGAAGTTGAGGGCCAAGTCGAGGAATAAGCGAGCTTGGACGCCCATTCCGTATTCATGGAGAATGATCGTTGAAACAACGTCAGTTGATCAGCTTTGATAAGGTGGAGCTGTTGGGAGAATGGACGGACCGATTCGTGGACGCGCGTTCGTTGGAAGATATTTTTGGCGAATCATAACGGGATGACCGGATGGCGTTGCTGACGGGCTAGGGGAGTAAGTGGAAAGCTGCGGTGTCGTTACCAGTTGTCGATAAACAAGCCGTTATCAGCGCTTTTGCCAAAGCGGTCCCTGGTTATCCGCAACAAGCTGTGGTACAGAGACAAATCGCGCGCCAGCTGGCGAGCCAAGCGTTCCGGGTCGGGCTGCCTGACCGTTGTCGCATCCTAGAAATTGGTTGTGGTACCGGCTTTTTGAGCGAATTGTTGCGGCAGGGTTATCCGGCGGCAACTCTCGTTTGCAGTGATCTGGTGCCGGAGATGGTCCGTCACTGTCGTCAGGGTATGCGGGGTAGTGCTGCGACCCGTTTTGTCGTCATGGATGGTGAGCAGCCCGCCGTTGCGGCTGGGTTCGATTTGGTCGTTTCGTCGCTGGCGTTGCAGTGGTTTCACGATGCCGCTGCGGCGTTGGTGCGATGGATCGAACTGCTGCGCCCAGGTGGAGTGGTGCTATTTGCGACCTTAGGTGCCGATACCTTCAGAGAATGGCGGTCTGCTTGTCATCAAGCTGCGGTGCCTTGTGGTGTGATCCCCCTGCCGTCGAGGGCACAACTGAGTTCAACCCATGTTGGTCTGGTGGTAACAGAAGAAGCGCAGCGGCTGCGCTATCCATCGGCGCAGCAATTTCTCAGGGAAATTAAGAGCATCGGTGCCAACACCCCCGCAGCCCAGTACCGGCCCATCACGCCTAGTCGGTTGCGGCGGTTGCTGCGTGATTTTGACGACAGCCAGCAGGGGCTGGAGATAACTTATCATATTCTTTATGGCTATTATTATAAACCGATAGGATAAAACGACCTTGTCATCAAGTTCATTTCTGCTGGATATGAGCCATAAGGCTATCGCTGGTGGCACTATCACCCAGGGAGAGGCGCTACGCCTCATGACCGATCCACAACTGGAGTTATTG
The DNA here is from genome assembly GCA_015228995.1 of Magnetococcales bacterium. Classification (GTDB taxonomy): domain Bacteria; phylum Pseudomonadota; class Magnetococcia; order Magnetococcales; family JADGCH01; genus JADGCH01. Next base: position 612 of record JADGCM010000140.1, on the reverse strand, counting down.
TCGCTGTTGCAAGCAGCCTTTATCGTGCGGCACCATTTTTTCGGTCGCCGGGTGCGGCTGCACATTTTGAACAACATCCAGAATGGCTATTGCCCCGAGGACTGTAATTATTGTGCGCAGGCGGCCGGTAGCGATGCCGAGATTGTCAAGTATCGCCTAAAAAGTGATACTGAGATTTTGGAGGGGGCCGAGCGGGCATGGCGTGCCGGGGCTTGGCGTTACTGCTTGGTTGCTTCTGGTCGCGGGCCATCGACAGAACGCATCGACCATCTGTGTCAGTTGGTGCGTCAAATCAAAGCAAGTTGGTCCATTCAGGTCTGTCTCTCGGCTGGATTTATCGACCAGGGCATGGCTGCGGCACTCAAAGAAGCGGGGTTGGACCGCTATAATCACAATCTCAATACCGCTGAGGGTCACTACGGCCGTATCTGCACCAGTCATGGCTATGCCGACCGTTTGGCCACTTTGCAAGCGGCGCGTGCGGTTGATCTTGAGGTATGCAGCGGTATCATCATCGGCATGGGTGAGAGTGTCGAAGATATCATCAGCGTCGCGATGACACTGCGCCAGCTGGCGGCCCGATCCATTCCAGTCAATTTTTATGTCCACCTC
>JADGCM010000139.1 GCA_015228995.1 Magnetococcales bacterium | reverse complement strand
GCAGACGGCCATGTTGCTCCGTCAGTTAAAGTGTCGTTTTAGCGACATACCTAGCTGGGTGGAAGAGAAAATCGCTGCTGCCAGTAGCAGTCAAATTGAGCAGTGGAGTGAGCGTATCTTTGATGCTCATGCGCCTGGGGATTTATTTGGCACCTGAAAAGGGCGTTTTCCACAGAGTTATCCACAGGTTTATCCACAGGCTGTGGATAAACCTTGGCAGCTGCCTACGCCAGTCCTTCGCGCAAGGCTTTTTGGACCAGGGAAACATGGCAGTGGCATCTTTGTTGACCAGTAGGGGGCAGGCCGCCGTTATAAAAACGGCAATGGTCGGTGTGGTCTCCTTGACCGTGGGGCACACGCAATAAAATTTGCGTTGCGGCCACGACCTGCGCTTTGAGCGCCCTGTTCTCATGCGTCAGCTGTTGGAGCATCTGTTCAGGATTTTGTTCCACGGGTGGTTTTTCTCTGGTAGAATGAATCTCTGCTTTTGTGTGGCATGCTAGCCCTTGAGGGGCTGGTTGGCAACGGATTTCTCGCGGTTGGGGTTGGCATTATGAGCAATATTTTACACATCCTCTTGGTCGCCCAGACACCGCAGCAGGAAGAGCAGGTGGTGCAGGTGCTGACCAAAGCCGATTTTCTGCCCTACTGCCGTCATATCAGTCAACTGTATCAGTTACGGGCAGCGCTGGTTGAGAAGAGCTGGGATCTGCTGATTATGGCTGATTTGCGTACGAATAGCGGGCAAGATGAGCTAACACTGGCGGCCACCATGCACTTGGTGCAACGGCACCAGATGGCGTTGCCGGTAGTGATGGTGGTGGATCAGCTTGATTTGGCATCGGCTCGGGAGACAATTCGTATTGGTGTGCAGGATCTATTGTCTCAGCATGACTTGCAGCGCTTGGCGCTGATTGTGGAGCGGGAGCGTTACGCCAGTCAGTCACGCCGGCAGCAACAGGTTGACGAAGCGTTGTCGCGTCGGATTGAGAAGCAGTCTTACCGTTCGCAACGATTGGAATCTCTGAGCATGCTGGCGGGTGGTATTGCCCATAATTTCAATAATATTCTCGCCACAATGCTGGGTTACACAGAGTTGGCACTGGACTACGATCCGCGCCATAGTGCCAATATCACCATTAAATATTTACACGAAGTTTTTAATGCTGGTTTGATGGCGCGCAACATGGTAGGGCAACTATTGCTGTTTAGTCGCTCCTCACCACAAAAGAGGCGCACGGTGGTGCTGGATGAAATGGTTGAGGATGTCGTTGAGCTCTATCGCAGACGATTGGCGGAGGGGGTTACGTTAAGGCATCATCTGGCGATGAAAAATGTTTATGTATTGGCCGACCCGACTTTGATGCAGCAGGTATTGCTCAATCTGCTGGATAACGCTTCTCAGGCAGTCGGTGTGACCGGAGGGGAGATCAATGTCGCTCTCGATAGCCTGCTCCTCAGTGCTGACGATGCCCGCGTTCGCCAGCTACAACCGGGTTGCTTTGCCTGTTTGTCGGTTCACGATAGTGGTGCTGGTATGGAAGAATCGATATGCGAACGAATTTTTGATCCGTTTTTTACCACCAAGGAGGTGGATGAGGGGCACGGTTTGGGGCTTTCGGTAGCACATGGTATCATCGTTGAATGCGGTGGCACCATTGAGGTGAGTAGCCAATTGGGCAAGGGTTCATTATTCCGTGTTTTTCTGCCCGTTACCACATTATCATCCTGTATGGAGCAGGATTTCAGCGGTGAGGTATCATGAACATATTACTGACTGGCTGCAACGGTCAACTCGGTTGGGAGTTGCGTCGCACTCTGCCTTTGGGGCAGGATTATACCATTCACGCTGTTGATATCGATCAGCTTGACATCACCGACGCAGTAGCCGTGGCAGAACAGATGGACCGTACTCAGCCGCAGTTGGTGATTAACACGGCGGCCTATACGGCGGTCGACCGTGCCGAAGATGACAGCGATGCTGCGGACCGTGTCAACCATCTGGGAGCGGCTTACCTAGCCCGTGAGGCAGTGCGTGTGGGGGCGCGCCTGATTCATATTTCGACCGATTTTGTCTTTGACGGCCAACAATCGCATCCCTATCAACCACACGATTCTCCCAAGCCAATGGGTGTTTATGGCCGTACCAAGCTGGCCGGTGAACGAGCGGTTTTGTCGGCAACGACTGGTCAGGCCCTAGTCATTCGAACGGCGTGGCTTTATTCAGCCCATGGCCATAACTTTCCTAAGACCATCCTGCGATTATTACGGCAGCGGCCCGAGTTGGGCATCGTCTGTGACCAGGTAGGGACGCCGACCTGGGCGAGGGGGTTGGCACAGGCGATCTGGCGTGCGGTGGCACAGCCACAACTGACCGGCGTTCTCCATTGGAGCGATGCTGGTGCGTGTAGTTGGTACGATTTTGCGGTGGCTATCCAGGAAGAGGCCGAACAGTGTGGTGTGTTGGCGGCGACCGGGAGTACCATCAAGCCTATTGGCAGTGAGACCTATCCGTTGCCAGCCAGCCGGCCTTCCTATAGTGTCCTCGACTGTCGTGACAGTTACCGGCTGCTGTGTATGGAGCCGACCCATTGGCGTCGAGCGCTGCGTCAGATGATGACTACCGCGACGGCAGCTGAGCTTTTAGTGAATATTTAAGAAGGAGATAAGCCATGCCTCTGGTATCCATGCGGCAATTACTCGATCATGCAGCCGAGCATCATTACGGCATTCCGGCTTTTAATGTCAATAATCTGGAGCAGGTGCGTGCCATTCTGCGGGCGGCGGCCAAGACCGACAGCCCGGTCATTTTGCAGGCATCGGCTGGTGCGCGTAAATACGCAGGTGAGGCTTACTTACGTCACCTGATTTTAGCGGCGTTAGAGACCCATCCCGACGTTCCGGTGGTAATGCACCAAGATCATGGTCAGTCGCCAGCGGTCTGTTATGGGGCCATTCGCAGCGGCTTTTCCAGCGTCATGATGGATGGCTCGTTGCGTGAGGATGGTAAAACGGCGGCCGACTATCGTTATAACGTTGCGGTCACCCGTGAAGTGGTGGCGGTGGCCCATGCCATCGGCGTCTCTGTTGAGGGAGAGCTGGGGGTGCTGGGTTCGTTAGAGACTGGTCGTGCTGGTGAGGAAGATGGTCATGGGGCGACCGGTCACTTTACCTCTGAGCGGTTGTTGACCGATCCAGAAGAGGCGGCCCGTTTTGTCGGCGAGACCCAAGTCGATGCCTTGGCCATTGCCATTGGCACCTCGCACGGGGCCTATAAATTCAGTCGTAAGCCAACCGGGGATATTCTTGCCATCGATCGGGTGAAGGCGATCCATGCCCGCATCCCAGACACCCATCTGGTCATGCATGGCAGCTCGGCGGTTCCTGAGGAGTTGGTGGCGATGATCAATGCCCATGGTGGCACCATTCCGGAGACCTACGGAGTACCTGTAGAAGAAGTAGTGGTGGGTATCAAACATGGCGTCCGTAAAATCAACATCGATACCGACCTGCGTTTGGCGATGACCGGGGCTATCCGGCGTTGCTTCACTGAAGATACCAAGGAGTTTGATCCGCGCAAATACCTGCGTCCCGCCGAAGAGGCGGCATTCCAGGTGTGTGTGCAGCGCTTTGAGCAATTTGGCACCGCCGGTCAGGCATCGCGGATCAAGGCGTTGCCGCTGGAGGAGATGGCACGGCGTTATGCCGCTGGTCAGTTGGCTCCCCGTGTTAGTTGAGCTATTTATGAAACCCTTTGTTATGAGGCAGCTGATCTCGGTAATGGCGTTGGGGTTATGGTTGGGGTTCGTTAGCAGCGGCCACGCCCTGCAATCGGATCCCTGCCCGGTGGCCCAAGAGGTGGCTCGCAAGGGGCTTGAACTATTCGAGCTGCATCCAGATCGTAGCATCAAAGCGTTGGAACAGGCTTGGCAGAAGTGTCCCTCTCATGCCGGTATTGGTTATGATCTGGGGTTGGCTTTGTTTCTGACCAAGCAACCTGAAAAGGCGCGTGATGTTTGGCGTCTGGTATTGGAGGGCCATCCGGGGCACCGCAACACCTTGACCAATTTGGCTTGGACCTATTTTGAATTAGGCGATGACGAAACCGCCATTAAGTTGGCGATGCAAGGGCTCAAGCAATATCCTGGCGATTTGGCCCTGATCCACACCCAACTATTTGCCTTGTTTCGCGTTGGGCAGTACGTCGATGCTTATGATCTGCTCTATCGCGCCAAATTAGAGGGGATGCGTCCGCGTGCCTGGCGTGATCAAGCGGCTGGTTATGTGGTTGAGCATTTATGGCATCAATTCCGGCGTGGTGAACCAATGGAAGCGGTGCGGCAGTCTGTCAACCTGTTGGCACGCGAGTACCCAGATGAGCCGCGCTTTAGCGAAGCCAAAAACTTGATGGTGGCGGCTGCGGTGGATCGTGATGCTGAAATTCCCTACGAAAC
>JADGCM010000138.1 GCA_015228995.1 Magnetococcales bacterium | reverse complement strand
TAGTGCTGCCGCTGATATCAGCAAACATCATGGCCAGTTTTAAAGTCTCTTTCACGGTCGCTCCTCCGCTCGGTCACAACAATTTAGCGTACAACGTGCGCCAAGATAACGGTAATATTGTCACGTCCGCCCTGTTTTCGTGCTAAATCAACAAGGTGGCTGCAAGCAAGTTCCAAACTGGTTGCTGACGTCGTGTTGAGGATGCGCGATATGTCATTCTCGGTGATCATACCAGTCAAACCGTCTGAACAAAGCAGTAAAATGTCATCTACCTGTACATCTTGGTAATGGACGTCAGGTTCCACGGTATCGGATGGGCCCATAGCCTGCAGCACGATATTTCTAGCTGGCTCCGGCCCATGCCGACCGTAGCGGATCCAGTGCTGGTACAATGTGTGATCCTCTGTGAGTTGTCGCAGTCGCCCACTACGAAATAGATAACAACGACTATCTCCAACATGAAACAGCACGGGGCGAGCCGACACCATAGGTAACCATACCCCGACCAACGTCGAACCCATGCCTCCACCATCGCCATAGCCAGCCTGGTCGTTGATCGTGTAAAGAACGGTATTGACCTGTTGTATCGTTTGGGTTACCGATTCTAGCACCGACACACCACCATGCAGCACTTGGTTGAGATGGTAATCGACTTGAGAACGTGGCAGGGTGTTACCCTCGCCGCTGTCAGGGTGATGGGGGTCATCGGCGCGAATATGTGGCTGATCGCTCACACTCAGTTCTTCAAGTTGCTGCTGCAGGGGGGCCAACAACTGCAGCATCTCCTTGATGACCCGGGCGCTTGCTATCTCACCAGCAGCGTGGCCCCCCATGCCATCAGCTACCATCAATACACCAACCTCATCGTCAATGCAAAAACTATCTTCATTTAGCGTACGCACGCAGCCGACATCGGTCTGCCCCACCACACGCAGTCGACTGGCAATTGTTTGGCTCATCGCATCCCCTCTGCATACTGCCCAGTAATGGTGGATAACGCCCAGGCAAGAAGTAAGGCGTCACCGTAACCCGTCGCCCCACATGCTACCAGTGTTTTGGGCGTGCGTCACGTAAAAACTGAGCAGATCTCCCCTTGTGTGGGAAATGGCCGTGGGCTACCATGACCAAAACGCGTTATGATACGCATTCTCGGAGTATAAAACGGGTCATTGTTGCAAGAGGAGTTGGACGAGATGGATGCTGTGGCAATACCGACACGAAGAGGTTTTCTTAAATTAGCGGTAGTGGGTGGGGTGACATGGATGACCGCCATGACGACAGGATTAAGACCGTCGTGGGCTGGGGGGCATGCTGAAGCGCTGCTTCTGAGCTGTATGGACTATCGTCTCATCGACGATATTGAGCGTTATATGTCAGGCCGAGGCTTACGTGATAACTACGATCACGTTATTTTAGCGGGTGCTTCGTTGGGTGCCTTGGTCAGCAGCAAACCGACTTGGGGACAGACATTTTGGGAACATCTGGATGTCGCCAGCAGCCTCCACGCTATCAAAAAGGTCATCCTGATGGATCACCGCGATTGCGGTGCCTATAAGGTATTTTTGGGCGAGGATTTTAGCATGGACCGGGCGCGTGAAACGGTTGCCCATGCTGAACAACTGAAAAAATTGGCGGTTCTAATAAAGGATAAACATCCCAATCTAGAAACCGAGACTTTGCTGATGAGTCTAGATGGTAAGGTCGAGGTCATCAACTAATCGACGTGATTGTCACCGTTAACCGTCGACTGAGTCGGTGGCTGCACCAACGTCACTTACAGCGGCAGCTGCGCCTTGGGATGCAGGCCTGGCCAACGCCAACATTGTTACCTTACACGACCTGGCTAGAACAGAGCTGGGAACGTTTGTGGGAGCAAGCAGAGGTGTTGGCGTGTGTCGAACCGTTGCTGTTGCTCAATGAGCAGCAGCAGCGGTTGTTGTGGCAGCAGATTATCGCCTCCACGATTACGGTAGAGCAGCAACCTCTGTTCCGTGTCGCTGCCGCCACCCACGACGTACAGAGGGCATGGCGGTTGTTGTGTGATGCTCGTATGGAGTTGACCGAGGCCGACGTCTTCGGTCACGAGGATGCTACCGCTTTTTACCACTGGCAGAGGCAGTTTCGCCATCAATGCCAACAGCAGCGCTGGATTGACCACGGCCAGTTGCCAGAGTGGTTGTGGCGATATGCCGATGTGGTGCCGTGGCCAGAGACCATGACCTGGGTGGGATTTGACCGCCTGACACCCATGCAGCAAGCCTTGGTCGAGCGGTTGCAACAGGTGGGTGTCGATGTACGGTTGGCTGCCACACTCGGCGAACTTGATGAATTCGACAAAGAGGATCGGAACGATTTTCCACCGCCTCCGCTCAGGATGCAGTTGTGGCCGCTGGCCGATGTAGACAGCGAGGCGCGTTGTTGTGCTGATTGGGCTCTGAATTATGTGAAAAGCCATCCGCACCATGCGGTAGCGGTGGTGGTTCCCGATCTAGCCGAGGCACAGCAGCGGTTGGTACACCATTTTTTGGCTACATTCCATCCGCATGCGGATTGGCCCGGTGCATCTTCGGAGCCGCGGCCGTTATTTAACCTGTCATTGGGGTCGCCACTGACCGCTTATCCGCTGATCGACGCTGCTCTGGCGCTGCTGTCACTGAGCCAGGAACAAAATAGCTTGGAGGATTGGGTGGTGGTGTTGCGGTCGCCATTCATGACCGGTGGCGATCAAGAGCGTGGTCAACGTGGCTTGCTGGAAGCGGATCTGTGGCAGCAGGGTTATCTGTCATTATCTGTGGAGCAGTTGCAAGAGGCGGCCGGGCGCTGTCCAGTGCTATTTCGGCAGTTGCAAATGATGCAATCGTGGTGGCAGTACGGGTCGGCTCAGCCATCGACCTGGGCGGATCGTTGCGCCGAGTTACTGCGTCAGCTTGGTTGGCCAGTTGGAGATCGCAGCCTCACCAGCCACGAGTACCAACAATGGCAGCAGTGGCGGGAGGTGCTGACCCAGCTATCATCTCTCGACGTGGTGCAACAACAACCGTTGAGCAGACAGCAAGCTGTGGCTTGGTTGCGCCGTATTGCTAGCGAGATCATTTTTCAACCCGAGTTGCCCGATGGCTTGCCGGTGCAGATCATCGGTGTGCTAGAAACAGCTGGGTTGCACTTTGACGCTGTGTGGTTGATGGGAATGAGTGCCGATCGTTGGCCTCCTCCTCCTCAACCGAACCCTTTTTTACCGATCGCATTACAGCGACAGATGGCAACGGCACTGGCCACCCGTGAGCAATCGTTGCCGTACGCCGAGCGGCTTACGGATCGGCTGTTGGCGTCAGCCGACCATATCATCATCAGCTATCCACAGCAACGGCAGGAGCAGTTACTGTGGCTAAGTCCGCTGTTGGAGCAGAAGGCGACTGCGGCTGCGCCTGTTACAACAACGCCTTGTGTCGCGGCAAAGCCAGAGATCTCTATGGCAACAGAGATTGCTACAACTCGGCCAGTGGTGGACGGTTCCGACTGGGTACCGTGGGCGGAGTTAACAACCCAGCCACGGGGAGGGGTGGCTATATTGCAGTCGCAGGCACTCTGTCCCTTTCAGGCTTTTGCCCGTTATCGGTTGGCGGCCTGGCCAATGATCCGGCCCACCACTCCTTACGGCTTCAAGGCGCGGGGGATGCTGCTGCATCTAGCCATGGCGCAGGTGTGGGGGCGGTTGCAGTCGTTGGCGTGGTTACGGCGGGCGGTGGCGGACGCAACGCTGGCGACTGTTATCGATCAGGCATTGCGGGTAGCCTTGGCGCACCAATCGGTGCGGCCGGCATTAAATCGGCTACCAAAGCCGTTGGTCGAGCTCGAACGGCAACGGTTACAACGGCTATTGCAGCAGTGGCTGGCCCGGGAGGCCCAACGCCAAATTGATTTTACCGTAGTGGCAATTGAAAGCGAGCGAACGGTGTCAATAGCCGGCTTGACTTTAACGGTTCGCGTTGACCGTATCGATCAGTTACGAGATGGCCGTCTGGCCATGATTGACTACAAGAGTGGTTCGGTTAGTTGTAATCACTGGTATGGGGATCGACCTCGTGATTTACAGCTGCCATTTTATGCCGTTACTGGGCCACAACAGGAGCCTATCGGGGTGCTGTTGTTAGCACGTGTCGATGCCAAACAGTCGCGTCTAGTCGGCATTTGTGTGGCAGAAGATCCCATCGGTGCCGAGGCTGGCCAAGTAGAGGAACGGTCAACTGAGGATTGGCAGCAGCAGTTGGGCGACTGGCAGGCAACGTTGCAGCAGTTGGCAGCTGCTTTCTGTGCCGGTGATGTCCGTGTCGATCCCATTGATGACACTACTTGTAACAGTTGCCGACTGGGACCGCTCTGTCGCTACTGAGCGATCAATGACCCTTGCAATTTAGGTGATATCGGAGGACAATTGAACGCGTGCCCACATGGCGGAATAGGTAGACGCTACGGACTTAAAATCCGTTGGCCGCGAGGCCGTCCCAGTTCGATT